>CAYRBM010000035.1:0-39064 GCA_964422425.1 uncultured Odoribacter sp. | reverse complement strand
ACAGGCTCTGGTGGAGACCAACTTGTCAGGAATATCCTGTCCGACTGGAATGGTCTGGGGGGCGCAAAAAGCCCCCACTTTTTAACGAACATTCCAACAGTAAATGCCTTTGAAAACTCTTTGCCCGCTTAGGGCAAAAAATCCCTACTGTCAGACGAAGTCTAAACTTTTACACATAATTTATCCGGTTTTTCTTTTTGAATTCTTTTCCACTTTCAGTTTATCCTTCAATAGCCTCATGTCGTCACTTACTTTTTGTTCGATCACTTTGGCATAAATTTGAGTTGTTTTAATACTGGAATGCCCCAGAAGTTTTGATACCGTTTCTATGGGGACTCCATTACATAGAGTTACGGTTGTTGCAAAAGTGTGACGTGCAATATGAGAAGTTAAATGCTTTTCAATTTCACACAGGTCCGCAATTTCACTTAAGTATGAATTCAGTTTCTGATTTGAATATGTGGGTAATAGTTTGTTTGAAGCCTGTACTCTTGGATTGTTTTTATATTTTTCTATAATCGCTAAAGGTTCCGGTAATAGGGGAATATGTACTGAAACGTTAGTTTTTTTTCGGTTTGTGTATAACCAGTAATCTCCATCAATTCCTCTGACTATATTATTCTGCTGAAGATTAAATACATCGATATAGGCAAGTCCGGTATAGCAACTAAAGATAAAAATATCTCGTGCATATTTTAATCGTTCAATTCTGAATTCCTTTTTTTCGATTTCGAATAACTCATCTTTGGTTAAAAACTGCCGACTTGTTTTGGTAAAACTAGGTTTAAATTTCATGAAAGGATCTCGTTCAAGCCATTCATTCCGAATGGCCAAATTTATTACCTTTCTAAGTCGCTCAATATGTTTCATGATTGTATTTTGACCGCATGGACGTTTTTGATCTTTTTGTTTGTATGTCCTCATAAAATGATCAAAATCAGTAAGGAATCGATAGTTTAAGTGAGGTAGATAGAAATCTTTAGTATGGTATACAGACGAAATAAATTCTTCCAAATAGCGTTTCGTAGTAAAATAATTTTTTAAAGTTCCCCATTCCAATGTTGCATTCATAATATTGTTGTGGTAATCAAACAGTGAAATAAGGGTGTATTCATTTTCAATTCCGCAAAACATTTCTTTAATCAGCTCCGATGTAATTATTTTCTTTTTAAGTTGAAGTTCATGATAGCATTCCATCAATCTATTTCTGACTTTCTCAAGGAATGTGTTTAATAAGCGGATTTCTTCACTTTTACCTTTTGCAACCCCCTTGACATTATTCCACTTATCTATTTCGATGTCTATTTTCAGTGCTATGTCAGTCCGTTTACCATCCACCGTGATTCGTACATAAATGGGAGCCTTCCCATCTTTGATTTTATACCTTCTTAAATAAAATACAATTCCGAATGTGTTAGCGGTCTTCATATCAATCAATTTTTGCTGTAAATGATCTATTTTGAACAATAACCAAAAAAAGGGCACAAAAAATTTCATCAAAATGTTACAAAAACGATCAAATTTCACCAGGAATATTCCTTGTAAACATTTAATAAATAACGTGAGTTCGATGTAAGAAATAGAGTTGGTTAATAGGAAGATATAGGGAGAATTTGTATATTTAAGTATCTAACATTCAAATATATAAATCAAATATCTCCCTATGATCAGTGTCGATAAAATTACCGAAATTTTCTGCATTATTGACGATTTTTGCCAAGAATTTGAGAAATCCAAGTCCGGGCACGTTCTGTCGGAACAAACAGGCAAAAAGCGAAGAAATCGTTCATTTACTTTGTCGGACAGCGAGGTAATCACCATTCTGATCCTGTTTCATGCCGGGCAGTTCCGTAATCTCAAACACTTTTATCTTCATTATGTAAGTCAACATTTACGAAAAGAATTTCCCCGCCTTGTTTCCTACAATCGTTTTGTTGAACTCCAGCAGAAAGCAACCATGCCAATGGCTATTTTTCTGAAAGCCTTTTGTCTGGGTCAGTGCACCGGAATATCCTTTGTTGATTCAACCCCTCTGAAAGTATGCCATATCCGCAGGGAGCATTCCAACAAGGTATTCAAAGCACTGGCCACTAAAGGGCAATGTTCTATTGGCTGGTTCTTTGGCTTTAAACTTCACCTGATTATCAACGACCGGGGCGAAATACTCGATTTTATGCTCACCCAGGGGAACGTGGATGACCGTGAACCGTTGAAACAAAAATCCTTTCATGACAAGATCTTTGGAAAACTCTTCGGCGATAAAGGTTATATCTGTAAAAACTTATTTGAACAGCTTTTTATCGACGGAATACACCTGATTACCAAGTTGAGAAAGAACATGAAAAACTGTCTGATGCACATTTACGACAAAATCCTTTTAAAGAAAAGAGCTCTGATTGAAACCGTTAACGATGAACTGAAGAACATTTGCCAAATAGAACATTCCAGACACCGAAGTTTTGAAAACTTCCTGACAAACTTGTTATCCGGTTTAATTGCATACTCCTTTTTCCCAAAGAAACCTTCCCTGAACATTGATATCATTGATAGAAATGCAATTGCTGTCTAAAATTACATCGAACTCACGTTAAATAGGCTCTTGTAATGGGAAAGGTGCCCCAAATATAACATTAAAAAAAGGGCACCGAATAGGGCACATTTAGATTGATTTGAATTGATATAATTTGCTATGAGAAAAATAAAAAAGCTCTCAAATCCAATGATTTAAGAGCTTCTTGTTTAAGCTTGATTCCTTTTTTGTCGGGGTGGCCGGATTTGAACCGACGACCTCGTCGTCCCGAACGACGCGCGCTACCAAGCTGCGCTACACCCCGTGCAATAATTTCAAAACTCACTTTCCCTGCCAGGGAAATTCTTTCAGAACGATTGAAAGACGATTTTTTAATTGCGGTGCAAATCTAAAATTTTCCGAGGAATTAATGGTTCATCGGACAAATATTTTTCAGGTTTTTCACGAAATTACACATTCCTGTGTACACCTTTAAATCTAACAGATTGAATTCAATCCACTAAAAATGGTTTCTAAGAAAAAATTGTCGTTGTTGAATCTTTTAGTTTAACCTTTTATTCAGCTGATGAATATTGACAAATTCGCTTGGGGTTTTCCCAAAATGTTCTTTAAATGAGCGGGTAAAGTACGAATGTGAATTAAAGCCCGACATGGCGCTGATTTCATCAATGTTGTCGCGTCCGTCTTTCAGTAAGCGGGCAGCATATTCCAGTCTGATCGTTCGGATAAAATCCGTGGCCGATTTGTTGGTCAGCGACTTCAGTTTTCGATGCAGCGTACTTCGGCTAAGGTTCAGATAACCTGCCAGCGTGTCGATGCCCATCTGTTCATCGGTTATGTTCTTTTCAACGAATGCCACGGCTTTCAGGAGCATTTTTTTGTCGGGGGTTTCGGGCAGATCGCTCTCAAAGCCCTGCGCAATTTTCGATACGTAGAACTGCTGCAATGCTTCGCGGTTGCTGAAAATACTTTTAATCCGCGCCTTCAGAATCTCGGTGCTGAACGGTTTTTCAATGTAGTCGTCGGCCCCGGTCGAAAAACTTTCAATTTTGTATTCGTCAGTAGTCAGCGCGGTGAGTAATACGATCGGAATATGGCTGGTATTAAGGTCTGACTTTAGTTCCTTGACCAGTTCAATGCCGCTTTTACCAGGCATCAATATATCGGAAACAATTAGGTCGGGCAGAAAAATCCGAGCTTTTTCAATGCCATCCAATCCATTTTCAGCTGAAATAATCCGGTAGTCTTCGCTCAGCGAATGGCAAATAAAATGGCGAAGATCCTGATGATCCTCAACAACCAAAATAAGTCGCTCGTCTTTCCGGTGATTTTGAGCCTGAGTGCTCCAGTTTTCGGTGTACAATTCGCCGTGATCATCTGCAGAAAACGCCTGATTTTCGGTGTGACAGGGAATGGCCGCCAGATTTACTTTAAGGTCGGTGCGCGACTTTAGTTTTAGCACGCTTTGTTCTCCGGAAGGAATCCTCAGTCGGAAGATGCTTCCTTTACCGGGTTGCGACTCCAGTTCAATTTCGCCGCCATGCAGTAAAATCAGGTGTTTGGTCAGGTGCAATCCTATTCCGGTGCCACTTTGACGGTTTTCTGAACCTTCAATCTGGTAAAACCGATCGAATATTTTCTCGAACTGGCTGGCGTCAATACCCGGACCGTTGTCCTCAACCGAAATCTGCACATATTGCGGATCGATCAGCTCGCCAATCCTGAAAACTCCTGCAGGAACTGAACGTTCGGTTCTTTGTCCGGTTGTGATTTCCAGTTTTACAGACCCTTTTTCAGGAGTGAATTTGAACGCATTGCTCAGCAGGTTAAACACGGCCTTGTCGATTTTTTCAGAGTCGAATGTGACCGGAAGCTGCTCCTGATGCGGAATAAAGGCATAACTGATATTTTTTTGCTGGGCGATATCGGTGAAATAGTTGAAAATATCGTGCACAAACTCCACCAGATCGGATTCGCAAAGGGTGAGCTCCATTTTCTTGTTTTCAATGCGCCGGAATTCGAGTAGCTGATTAATCAGTTTCAGTAACCTTCCTGAATTGCGTTTGATCAGGCTCAGTTGATTGTATTGGGTTTGAGTAAGGTTGGGCGATTTCATCAGTAACTCTGTTGGGCCGGTGATCAGTGTCAGCGGGGTGCGAAGTTCGTGCGAGATGTTGGTGAAAAAGACCAGTTTCTCCTGATGTGATTTTTCTTCCTGCATGCGTTGCAGCCGTTCGATTTCAATTTGTCGTTCGAGCCGCGACCGGTACAAAATAATTCGGCGGACAAGAAATCCAAGCGCCAACAAAAGAACCAGGTAAATTATTTTGGCGGTGTGGCTAAATAGAATCGGCCGCGGAATAAAGATCGTCAGTTTTGCCGGTTCCTGCCCCCAAACTCCGTCGTTGTTGCAGGTCATCACTTCAAACACATACCGGCCAGGGCTGATGTTGGTGTAGGTTGCACGCGAAATACTTCCGGCGTCAACCCAGGTATTGTCGAATCCTTTCAACCGGTACCTGAACTGGTTTTTCTGGGGATTGAGATAATTCAGCGCCACGAATTCGATGCTGAACGAGTTCTGACTGGGCTTCATCCGGAGTGTTTCGGTTTCGTAAAGCGGCTTTTCGAGAGGCGAATCTTTCTGTCCGGGATGAACTTCCTGATGGTTGATGAATATTCTGGAAAAAAAGGCTTTCGGAACAAATGGATTGATCTGAAATTTAGCCGGATTAAAGGCGATCATTCCGGTTGTGCCTCCAAAATAAATTTTGCCTGAATTTGTCCGGCAGAAAGCATTTGCGTTAAACAAATCACTGGGTAAGCCGTCGAGCGAAGAGTAGTTCAAATAGCTGCCGTTTTCAGGATTATAGCGAAAAATGCCGTAGTTTGAGCTTAGCCAAAATTGATTCGAGTCGATGGCAACGATGCCATAAACCGATAGTGGTTTTCCGTTGAAGATAATGGATTTCCGGTTGAGCGTCCGGTTTTTGTCCACCGAAACAATTTCGATGTTGGTGCCGAGCCAGATTTTTCCTTCTGCATCCGATGCAATGGTGTAAACTTGTATGGAGCTGCGGTTTTCGTTCTGACCGATGGGCAAAGGTTCAAAAGTTGTTTTGTCTTTGGCCTTGATAAAAACACCGGCATTGGAAATGACCCACAGGTTCTGCCGGGAGTCGAGCAGTAGTTTGCGCAGGTAATTGGAAGGAAGCGAGTTCCCATCCTCATCGTCATCAAAGTTTTTGATTTCGCCGGAACTGTATTGGTAGTAAAATAGTCCGCGGTTATAAGTCGCAATCCAAAGTTTTTCTCCATCCGAAACAAGATCATAAACATTCGCGCCGCTCAGAAAGGCATGTTTGAACAACGACTCGCCTCTTTTTTTCCTGAAAACACCTTCACGATAAGTACCTACCCAGATATCGCCGTTTTGATCAGGATAAATGCATTTAATGTTGTTTGTACCGTTTTGGTCGGAAGCGGCCAGGCTGATGTGCCGAAATTGCTTTTCTGATTCGTCGAAGGTGTCAATTCCGCTGCCGTCGGCCCCAATCCAGAGGACTCCGTGTTCGTCCTGCGCGATGGAGCTGATCAGGTTTCCGCTTACCGAATTCTGGTCAGGATTGTTTTGATAGATTTCGAAAGTGTTGGAGTAGGGGTTCAGGTAGCCGAGGCCGCCGCGCCAGGTTCCGATCCACAATCCTTTTTGCGAGTCTTCAAAAATGCATTGTGTTGAATTATCGGGTAGCGAAAACTGGTCGTTGTACGACGAACGATAAATGTCGAATCGGCCGTTATCCCAACGAAGCAGACCTTTTGCCGAGGTTACCCAGATATTTCCATCGCTCGATTGAAAAACATCGCGGACACGCGGCGAATAATTTCCTTCGATGTCGGTTCGCGTGGTAAAATATTCGTCGAGCAATCGTCCGTTTAATGAGTAGCGCCGAAGTCCTTCGCCGTCAGATGTTATCCAGATCACATTGTCAATCAGAAAAATACCATGTAGCTTAAGCGGCGGAAATCTGAACGAAAGTTTTGCTGCCTGCATGGAACCGATGTCGATCGAGAAGATTTCACCATCGCTGTTTGCTGCGTATATTTGATCCTTATCGGCAAAGCAAAATGCACCAACATTAATTCTGGCTCCATTTAACCTGACGTAGTTCATCTCCATTTTAACGGTGTCGAGTTGCCCAAGCGCCGAACCTTCAGTAATCCAGATTTTACCATTCTTGTCTTGCTTCATGTCAGTAATTCCAAGAATCCGTTCAGGCATTTCCGGGTCTGTCAGTTTTTTTGTTTCCAGTTGTCCCGACTGCTGCTTAAACTGAGCAATTCCGGCATTGGTTCCAATCCATATTCGATCGTTTTGATCGATCAACAAGCTTGTAATCGAATTATTTGTATGCGAAACACCTGACTGGAATATCGGGTCGAAGCTGATAAAATCCTGCGTATTAAACTGGTAGAGTTTTTCACGGGTAATAAACCAAATAAATCCGCGCTTGTCCTGCGATATTTTAAGTACCGGAACCAGCGTAAAGCCTCCCGGTGGTGAAACTCGCTGGAAAGCCAATGGAACAGCAGAAAAAACATTCAGGCTGGCGAGGGTAAAAAAAAGGAATAGCAACCACTCGTTAAACCGGGTTAATTTCTTCTTCATAAGCAGGTTAATTTTTCTTCAAAAATACCGGGTTTTTACATTCAAGCCTTGAACTCATGTTTCATTTGTGGATTGTGAGTTCAAATGTGGTCTAAAATTTCAAATAAATGAACTGAAAATGCAAGATGCGGGAAAAGACGTCAGGTAACTTTCCATCACAATCTAATTAAATCAAAAACTTATGAAGCATCGTACCTTTAAATGGCAAACGATACCATTTTTATTAATGGCTATTGTTTTGCTGGCATTCAATGCTCCTGCCCAGGAAATCAATGTCCGGGGAAAAGTAATCGGGGCTGATGATAAAACACCGCTGGTTGGGGTGAGTGTGGTGGTGGATGGGACTACCATTGGAATTGCCACCAATATGGATGGCGAGTACTCCATTAAAGTCCCGAATGCCAACTCCACCCTTGTTTTTTCATTTATTGGTTACCAAACAACCAGAGTGAAAGTTGGAAATCAGACCAGAATTGATGTGGCACTGGTTTCGGATAATCAGAATCTGGACGAAGTCATCGTGGTGGGGTATGGAACCCAGAAAAAGAGGGACATTACCGGAGCAATCACCTCGGTTGACGAAAAAATGATTGAAAAACGACAGGCGGTCAACGTGTACGACGTACTGCAGGGAGAAGCTCCCGGTGTTCTGGTCGTCAGTAATTCAGGTGCTCCGGGCGACGAAAATACCATTCGTATCCGTGGTAATTCTACCTTCGAGAGTGGTGTGAATCCACTTTATATCGTTGACGGGGTGCCGATGGATGATATCAGTTCCATCAACCCGAGCGACATTAAAGCGATGGAAATCCTGAAAGATGCCGCATCGGCTGCCATTTACGGTTCGCGCTCGGCCAATGGGGTCATTATTATTACCACCAAAAGCGGCGAAGAAGGAAAAGCCAAACTGGATGTCAGGTACCTGCAAAGCTGGAACTTCCTGTCGCACAAAGTTCCGCAGGCCAATGCCTACGAACGCAAATTGTTTGAGAACCGCACCAAACTCGATCTTTACTCCGCTTCGAACGATTCGCTCGGAATCAGTACCAATGCCAACAACGATTATCAGGATTACATGACCCAGGTAGCTAACCGTAAACAGTTGGATTTGAGCGTAAGCGGCGGAAATAATAAGCTGAAATACTTCAGCAGTCTCGGATTTTTGGACGAAACTGGTATTGTGCCCAACAGTTTTAATAAACGAATCAGCGGCCGCATCAATACGGAATACGAGGCAACCAGCCGGTTGAAGTTCTCGTCGCGGGTCACTTTCTCGTATCAAAACACGAATAAGATTAACGAGGGGAAAGTCATTCAGCAGGCCATGCAGCGCCCGCCTCATTTCATCCTTTATTTTCCCGACGGAAGCTACGCGTTTGACATCGCCGGACGCAAAAATCCGGTAGCTGAAGCGTATTACCGGAAGAATGACAATAAAATATTCAATGTCAGTATTTACGAGAGTGCCGAATACAAATTCAACAAATACCTGCGGTTGCAGGCCAACGTCAATGGAAATTTTATGCTGAGCCGCCGGAATTATTTCAACTCGGCAAACTTGTCAACCTCCACACCCAAAATTGCTGATGGGGGAGACGACACCGAGTTTAACCGCAATTTGGCGGGTGAAGCGTACTTCTCGTACAACCGCGATTTTGGCAGTCACAACATTTCGGCACTGGCCGGTTCAACCCTCGAAGACTGGTACGACGAAGATCTTTCGTTTGCCGGCTCGAACTATGTAACCGAAGATGTAACCACCATCAATTCAGTGCAGGCGCTCGATTTGTTGAAGACAACCACTTCAGGAACTTCGCACTCCATGGTTGGATTTTTCGGTCGTTTGAGTTACAGTTACAAAGGAAAATACCTGTTCAACTCCAATATCCGGCGCGATGGTTCGTCGCGTTTCATCAACAACCGCTGGGGAACATTCCCGTCGGCTTCGATTGGCTGGCGGCTTTCCGACGAAAATTTCATGAGCTGGGCCAAACCTTACCTGAAAGATGCAAAATTCAGGGCAAGCTGGGGGGTAACCGGAAACCAAAACATCGGCAACTACGAGTCGCTCAATCTTTACACCTTCGGAACTTATTATTACCAGGGAATTTCGGGCGTGAACACGGCCCGTGCCTTTGGAAATCCCGATCTGAAATGGGAGCAGACAGCGCAGACCAACCTCGGACTCGACCTGCTGTTCTTCGACGGCCGTTTGTCGATCAACACCGACTACTACATTAAAACTACCGATGGTTTGCTCTATAACTCGTTGATGCCTTCAGAACTGGGTTATTCAACCTTAAAAGTAAACCTGGGTTCTATCGAAAATAAAGGATACGAAGTCAACATTTCGGGATACCCGATTCAAACCAAAAATTTCTCATGGCAGACTTCTGTGAATTTCTCGGTTAACCGTAACAAGATTTTGGAGCTGGCTGGCGGCGACTACGTGCAGTCAAGCGCCTGGCTGGTGGCCAAGGGGCAGCCGATAGGACAGTTTTATGGCTACAAAGCCCTGGGAGTTTACGAATACGACGAATCGAATGCTTATACCTCCGATTTCAAAACCCGACTGTTGCCCGTTTTCGAACGCGACAACCTGGGCAATGTCATCATTCAGGAAAATGGAAAACCAATCCTGAAAGGATATACTTATCCTGATGGAACGGATTTTGGCTGGGACCCGGTTGCCAATCCGGTTTCTCAGGTGAAAGTGGGCTCGGCCGTATTTAAAGGCGGCGACATGATTTGGGACAATGTGGATGACAACGACCAGATTGACGACAAAGACCGGCAGGTTCTCGGGAAAGGTTATCCCGACTGGTTCGGCGGCTGGAACAACGTGCTGAATTATAAACGATTTACATTCTCTTTCTCGTTTTACGCCAACTGGGGTAACCAGATTTACAACAACGCCAAGTTCCAGTTGACCAAGTATTCAACCACCAACGTTACACCACAACCTTACGAAATTTACCATGCCTGGAGGTTCCCCGGACAAATTACCGACGTTCCGTGGGCTCAGAAAAGTACGCTGGAAAACACCTCGCGCGAATTGAGCAGCGCATTTTTGGAAGACGGTTCATTCATCCGCCTGCGTAACGTTCGCTTTTCGTACCAGCTCGATAACAAGTATGCCAAAAAAATATTCATGAATGGCATGACGGCCTATGTGTATGCCAACAACCTGTTTACCTGGACCAATTACACCGGTTTCGATCCCGAATTGGGCGGAGGAACTGTATTGACTCCCGGAAATGACAGCGGATCGTACCCACGCAAACGCGAAATTGGTTTTGGTATCAATTTGAATTTCTAAAACTGACAGATTATGAAAATAATAACTAAAATATTGGTGGCCGTTTTTCTGATTAGCGGCTTTTTATTTACGGGCTGTGAAGATTTTCTCGACAAGCAGCCGATTTCGCAACTTTCGAGAGACAAATACTGGAAAACAGCCAAAGATGCCGACATCTGGATGGCAGCGATGTACGACGGTATGCAGAATACGCTGAGCCGGAACTGGTACATCTGGGGCGAAGTTCGTTCCGACAATCCTGAACTGGCTGGCACAGGAACGGCTCAGTTGAGGTTTTTAACCAACACCATTACGGCCGATATGGGCGAGTGCAACTGGAACGAACTCTACCGTACCATTTCGAGTACAAACTTTGCTATCAAATACATTTCAACGATTCCCGATGTCATTCCGCAGCAGGTTGCTTCGCAGCTGGCACAGGCTTACACCATGCGGGCTCTCATGTATTTTTATGCAGTCCGTGTTTGGGGGCCGGTTCCGCTCATTACCGAACCTTATGAAGGTTTGCCAGGGCAAGAAAGGTTTATGAGTCGCACCGAAGTTGCCAAAGTTAAAGAGCAGATTTTGAGTGATATTGCAAAAGCATTGGAAAACTTCGATAGCAACACACCCTCCATTTATTTACTGAACAGGGGCTCGGCGCTGGCTTTGCAGACCGATGTGCACATGTGGTTTAAGGAATACGACAAAGCGGTCGCTTCTTCCGACCAGCTGATTGCACTGAAAAAGTACTCGTTGGTAACCAAAGCCGACGACTGGAAGAAAATGTTTGTCGATCCGTCAACGTCCACCGAAACCATTTTAAACATGTACTGGGATTTTCTTCAGGATGGAAGCAACGGATTGGCTGCATTTTATGCTTCAGGAAGTAATACGCCAAATTACAAATCGCACCGTGCTGTTTGGGATACATTGGTTTCGAGGCATACCGATGCCCGCATCATGAGTGTGGCCGATACGGTTGTGTTATGGTACAAAGGCGGTAAAACGAAGGTTACTTACGAGCACTATCAGTATTACGACCGCGATGTTCCGAAATTTGCACCCTACAATCCGGCGCTTTACAACGCCACTTACAATTACTCCGGAGGGTTTGTTTATGCTTCTAACAGCGAATCGCAGACGCATATTCCGCTTTACCGACTGGCCGACATTATGCTATTGCGTGCCGAAGCTCTAAATAAGCTGGGACGTGCTCAGGAAGCCAGAGACATTGTGAATACCCTGCGCAAACGGATGGGCTACAATAAGCTACTTACGGCGGTTAACACTCCTGACGAAGCTTCGCTCGAAAATGCCATTCTCGTTGAACGTCAACTGGAACTTTGGGGTGAAGGAAAACGCTGGTTCGACCTGGTGCGCACCAATAAAGTAACCGAAATCATGGATCCGATTATCAAATCGCGCGGTATTCCTGAAGGTTTTGGCGATATCCGCAAAATCCTGTTCCCGATCCACTCTTCGGTTTTCGAGGCTAACCCGAACATTACGCAAAACGAACCTTACACTCAAAACTAAAATGGCCAGAAAAATGAAACGATTCAAATATATCCTGTTGACTTCAGTCGTCGTTTCCATGTTTGCGTTTGCAGGCTGCGAAATTGCCGGACTTGAATTTCAAAAGAACTTCGAATTTGACGCGTCGATCCGCGATTCGAAGATCAATATGAATGCACTCGAATTTATGAAGTCGCGCCCCGACTTATTTTCAAGCATGATTGAAGCAGTGAATTACACCGGAATGGCAGAAGAGTATACCAAACCCGGCCGAACCTTTCTGTTTTTAACCAATCGTGCTTTGGCCGACGAAACTTATGCTCCTGTGGCACCAAGCGTCATGGGTAGCTATTTCGCCTGCAACAAATTACCAAATCCGGCTTACAATCCTGCCGACCCAAGCAAGGGACCGCAATTGCTGACTCCCGACAGTTGGGATAAATATCCGGTTGAAAAGGTGAAGGCATTGCTAAACTATCACATTGTAAAAGAGGAAGTAACTTACCGTAATGCCAAAGCGTTTCCGGTGTTTTACGAAAGTCTCGCTTACAAGGCTCAGGGCGATACCACGATGGTTAATATTTATCTGATTAACGACCGCAACGCTACGCTGAGAATCAACGGTTTTGTGGGTTCGCGTAAAACCGATCTCGCGCCGCGCACCGGTGGAATCGACTGCACGAACGGAGTCATTCACGTGCTCGACGATTTCATCATTCCACCAACGAAGTCGGCTCTTGGAATCAAGTAATGTCAGTAACAAATTAATTAATCGACTATGAAAAGAATACAATATTTATTGTTCGTGCTGGCTGCTCTTTTCCTTGCTGCATGCGAAAAGGAAGATTTGGGAGTCAGGATTGATTCGGTCTCGAAAGTAGGAAGTGAATTCTTTCAGGGCCAAAAAATACAGGTGTGGGTGGCTGCTGCTGTTCCCGATTTGGCCAATGCCAAATACACCTGGGAATGCGACGGAGGTTCGTTTTCAGGCCCCAGAAATTTGTTCCAGAATGTTTGGGTGGCTCCGCGTCAAAAGGGAGAATACACCGTAACTTGTACCGTTGAATGCAACGGCGAAAAAGATTCGCGCTCAACCAAAATGACCGTAGGCGACTATTTCTTTGATAAGTTCAGCGTGGCTTCCACCAACTTCTCACTAAGTAACTTCAACGCAACCTACTCCAATGGCGAAGTTCTGTTGGTGGGCAGCAAATCGAATACCCGCGGCTCTTTCCGGCGCGAATTTGGCGATACGGCACTGTTTAATCCGTTCACGTACAAGGCCGACATGGCCTGGAGAGTGAAATATAAAAATGCCACCAGCTCGATGTATTACCGCCTTCAGTTTAATAAACCAACCCGGAAGGATGGATCGAAAGTCAAACAGTATATTCGGGAAATTCGGCTCGAAATGTGGCCCGCCGCTACCGGAACGGCCAACAACTACTCGCTTAGCTACGAAGTTTTCAGCTCTGAATTTTCGATGGCAACCTGGACAACTGTCGTTACCGGACGAAAACCTGAATTCGTATTTGCCGACGGTTCAAAAGCTGCCGACAAACGCGGAATGCGACCCATCAACATTTCGGTTGACAAAGATTTCAAAATCAGTGTTAAGCTGGATGGTGCGTCGGTTCTCGAATCCGATGCTGTAAAAAACTGGCGTTCTGTCAATAATATTCCCGATAAATTAAACCTGAAATCGGTTTATGTGGAAGTTTATGAGCAAACCAATTTTTACATGGATAATGTGACTCTTACGCTCGACTAACTAAAATGTGTTCCCCACGAGGTTGTAACATTGCGTTACAGCCTCGTTTTTTAATTTTCAAAATAAGTTCAGCAAAGGTTTCCCGTCAGTCAATTCAGGGAAGTCAATGCCTAATCAATAAATTACGAATGCAAAAGCTGTATTTTTTACTCATTCTTCTATTTTCCGGGTTCCTGAGTGTGGTTGCCCAACAGGCCTGGAATTCCGAACTGGTATCAGTTTCGGCCAATCAGAAACTGATTTATAAAGCCGATTTGCAGGGGAATACCTTGCCCGATTTTAGCGAAGTTGGCTATGCGTCGGGTAAACGAAAAATACCCGATGTGCCGGTTGCCGTAATTGTCTCTCCGGTTAAAGGCGACAACCTGCGGAATATCCAAAAGGCAATCGATCAGGTGGCATCTCTTCCTTTGAACAGCGAAGGTTTTCGAGGTACGATTCTGCTCAAAAAAGGCTTTTACCCCGTCAATGGAACCATCAGCATCAATCACTCCGGAATAGTTGTTCGCGGTGAAGGCCCCGGTGAAAATGGAACGGTGATTAAGGAAACGGCCACCAATCAGGTCGATCTGTTTGAGATTAAAGGTTCAGGAAGCATGATACGCCAGGAAACCGGGAAGGTGGCCATAAGCGAAGAGTTTGTGCCAGTCGGTCGGAAATATGTTCGGGTGGCTGATGCGGCATCATTTCAGGTTGGCGATTCGGTTTTGCTTTTTCGGCCGGGAATGGCCAACTGGATTCACGATTTAAAGATGGATCAGATTGTGGAGCGTCCCGGAACCAAACAATGGGAAGCCAAAGATTACCATTTGTATTTCGAGCGAATCGTTACAGCAGTTGATGGAAATACCGTTTTTCTGGATTATCCGGTGGTTATGGAAATGGACCAAAAATACGGAGGCGGTTTTTTGATGAAATATTCATTTAAAGGGCGTATCCGAAATTGTGGCATCGAAAACCTGCGCATGGAATCGTCGTATCAAAGCGAAACCGATGAAAAGCATGGCTGGAATGCCATTTACTTTTCCAAAGTTAACCAGGGCTGGGTTCGGGATGTGGTTGCCCGGTATTTTGGACAGGGCTGCGTTAACATGGATAACAATACGCGCAATATTACGGTACAGAATAGCCAAAGCCTCGACGCCAAATCTGAAATTACCGGAGGCCGACGCTATTCATTTAGCTGCAATGGCCAGTTAAACTTGTTTAAAAATTGCTTTTCAACCGAAGGACGACACGACTATGTTACCGGCTCAAGAGCTTTGGGTCCCAATGTGTTCACCCGATGCAAATCAAAAAAAGCTCATGCCGACATTGGTCCGCATCATCGCTGGGCCTGTGGAACTCTGTACGATTTGGTTGAAACCGATGGTGAAATCAATGTTCAGGATCGAGGCAATATGGGGTCGGGACATGGTTGGGCCGGGGTAACTCAAATTTTGTGGAATTGCCGATCGCCAAAAACTGCCGTTCAATCGCCCTGGGTGAGCGGAAAAAATTATTGCATTGGTTTGATTGGTGGAAAATACGAGGGTCATTTCAGTGGTCGTCCCGATGGAGTTTGGGAAGGCCTAAACAAAAAAGGACTAATTCCTGAATCGCTTTTTGAAGCACAGCTTCGTGAGCGAATGGAAGTGAAAGGTCAAGAAATGGTTAAAAAGGAATATTAAATTTACATACCTGCTGCACTCAGTTCAACGGCTCGTTTTTAAGGCGATTTTCAGTATTGAGTGACTAATTTTCGGGAAACCGGAACCTGAAAATGAGATTGACGAGTAGCTGACAGAAAAGTAAAAAGTGACAAAAGAATAACATGATAAAACCAACAACTCTGTTTACCCTGATTTTTGTAGGAATTTTATTCGTCGGCCAGGCAACACCGGCCGCACCCAAAACATACAATGTGCTCGATTTTGGAGTGATAGCCGATGGCAGCACGGTCAATACGCCGGCCATCCAAAAGCTGATCGACGATTGCAGTGCCAAAGGGGGTGGCACTGTCTTTTTTCCTGAAGGGCAATTCGTTTCGGGCACTATCCTGATCAAGGACAATGTAACTCTCCATCTGGACGAAAAGGCCGAACTGCTTGGAAGCGCCAATATTGCCGATTATCAGTTGGTCGATCCGTTTCGCACAGGTAATGGCGCACCAATGGGCTATTGTTTTATTGGTGCAGTGGATGCCAGAAACGTAGGCATCACAGGCAAAGGTACCATCAATGGCCGGGGAAAAGAGGTGCTCGAATCGGGTGGACGGGGCAAACGCCCGTTCCTGTTGCGCATTGTTCGTTGCAACGGGGTAGTGGTTAAAGGAGTCCGGCTGATCAATTCCACGGCCTGGACCACCCATTTTTTTGCCTCGCGGAACATCGACATCGACGATGTTTTCATCAACAGCCGCGGACTGGGCAACAACGACGGCTTCGATATCGACTGCTCGCAGGATGTGAAAATTACCAATTGCGAGGTGGACACCGGCGACGATGCGCTTTGCTTTAAAACGACCTGGAGCAAAATGCCCTGCAAAAACATCGTGGTGAAAGGCTTGCGACTGACCAGCAATCACGCCGGAATCAAGTTCGGGACCGAGTCGATGGCTCCGTTCGAGAACATCAGGATATCCGACATTTACATTTACAACACCAACAATGGAGGCATCAAAATCAACTCGGTGGACGGCGCCCAAATCCGGAATGTGGAAATTTCGGATGTGGTGATGGACAATGTCCGCACGCCGATATTGCTTCGTTTGGGTTCGCGCCTGAATGTTTTCCGCCGGGACTCGGACACCAAACAGGAAACAGGTGTTATCGAAAATGTGACCATTCGCAACGTGAAAGCCAGGTCATCCGCCGAAACCCAGTTGAAACCACCCACCGGAGTGCTGATTACCGGCGTTCCCGGTCACCCCATCAAAAATGTGACACTCGAAAATATTGAAATCAGTCTGCCCGGCGGCGGCACGGCCGAAAATGCGCGCCACGAAGTTCCGGAAGCTGAAGCCGAATATCCAGAAGTTCGGACTTTTGGCCCCACGATTCCGGCTTACGGTATTTGGGCCCGACATATTGAAGGCCTGAAACTGAAAAAAATCAGCCTGACATTGGCCAGTTTGGATGTGCGTCCGGCCTTGATCGTTCAGGACGGAAAGAACATCGAAATCAGCAATAGCCGGATTCCGGTAAGTTCAGGAAGCGAATCGGTTATCCGGTTCGAAGATGTTTCCGGCGCTTTCGTGAAAGGCATCAAAGCCGAAGGTGCAGCGAACGCTTTTGTGAAAGTGGAGGGCGCAAAAAGTAGCAATGTTACTGTCGCCAAAAACAAAATTTCAGGAATTAATAAAGAACTTGAAAATTAAAAACATGAACCTATCTAAACCAATTACCCTGCTTTTATTGCTTACGATGCTGTTTTCATCATCAGTAATTTGGGCCCAGAATCCTCCCTTCGAAAGCATGAAAAACTTCATTCAGCCAGCCAAAAAGAACGGTGGTTTTAAAATGGACGAGTATTTTTTGTGGTGCCCATCGGTGATCAAAGTGGGCGACACCTACCACCTGTTCGCTTCTGCATGGCCTGTACAATACGGAATCGCCGGATGGACCGGCCACTCAAAGTGCATTCGCGCCACTTCAAAAGATTTGCTCGGACCATATACTTTTCAGGAAGTAGTAATGGAAAAACGCGAAGGACAGTGGGACGGCGAGCGCGTACACAATGTAAAAATCCTGAAATCGGGCGATAAATTCATTCTTTACTACATTTCAACAGCCAACGAAATCGGCTATGCCGAAGCTACTTCGATAACCGGTCCGTGGATCCGCTCCGAGAAAATGATGAGCTTCAGCAATCCCGCGCCATTGATTCATCCCGACGGAAGCGTGTATGTTTTCGGTCGTCTGTCGGTCAAAATCGACGGCAAAGATGTGCGCACGGCCCGGGCTGCCACTGCTCCCAATTACCGGGGGCCCTACAACGCAGTTGCTCCGGAAATGGTCAATCTGTTTCCGAACAATTACGAAATTGAGGACCCAACCATTTGGTGGGCCAACAACCAGTACAATGTGATTTGTACCGACTTTGCCGGGAAAGCCACCGGCAAGAATAAAGTGTGCATTCAGTATTATTCCAAAGATGGAATCAACTATCAGCTGTTGACGAAAGAACCCATCAGCGATAAAACGATTGTGTACGACGATGGCACTTCGGAAACCTTCAACCGCGTGGAGCGGCCATTTGTGTATGTCGACGAAAACGGGCTGGTTCAGGCTTACTTTTTGGCCTGCAAAACCAACGACGACAAGGGTGTAATCGTTGCCCATCCGGTTGCGGGATATTATCCCGGCAAGTCGGTTTCGAAGGATTAAAGGTGATTGTATTGTATGAAAATTAATCCGAAAGAGGAAAAGCTGATCGCGCTGGATTGATCGCTGCCGGTTCAAAACATAAAATCGGTGTCAAACCTGACCGATAATTTACAAACTGACACATTTTTCTTAAGAATTGAAATATTGTTTCAAGCAGAAGGGAAACCAAACAACTAATATTGAGTAATCAAAAGACTGAAAAAATGAAGAAATGCTTTACAATGATGGCGCTGCTTATTTCATCGAACTTATTCGCGCAAGTTGGCGAAGGTTGGATTGAGTATAAACCCGAGCGAAAAATCCATCTGGTCGATTTTAATTATAAAGGCAATCCGAAAGGGATGTACAGTCTCGAATGGAAAGCCGATGCTGAAGTCGGTGAATCAACTCCCGCTTCGAGCTACCATTACGATCCGATGACCGACACCGAAACGTTTAAATTACATGACAAACGCGCCAACCGTTCTGAAATTCGCCTCTACAACGACTATGGCGAAGGTTCCCGTCAGTTCGAAGGTTATGTGACTTTTTTCGCTCCGCTGAATGATGAAAGCCTTTTCCAGATTTGGGGAAGCGATGAAGGAGCCACCCAAATGATGATGCGTGGCTATGCGGCCAACGGAGGCGAAATAGGCATCGCAAACCGCATTATCGAAGGAACTCCGAGAGTGATCGACAATTGCTACGGAAAGGAAATTAAAGTCAATGTGATTCATTTGCAGGAAGATGTGGGCAATAAAATCATGGTGTACATCGACGATAAAAAGGTCATCGAATTTGCTGACGACGAAAAACCGATCAACTACGGCGGAAAGAACTACCACAAATACGGTTGTTACGGCACTCTTTTTACTCCTGAAGCAGTCGTGAAATGGCGAAAAGTACGGCACTACAAAGATGGCAAAGCTCCTGTTTCGTAACTCTAACAATCTAACGAACAATGAAAAATCTGACTATCTTTCTATTCCTGATCATTTTTCCGTTCCTTGGTATGGGCTTTTCTGAAAGTGAAGCTGCTGATACTGAATCGCAGAAATTAGCGGGATCGGGGAGAAAAACATTGGCGATAAAAGGTAAACTTCTGTTTGAAGACGACTTTAAAACGCCGATAGAATACACCAAAGAATTCAAGGAAGTAAAACCCGGTTGGAAAGTAAAAACCGCGCACGCCCAGTGGAAACAGTTGGGCGGCAAGGTGGCAAGCATTTACGAAAGCGGCCACATGCCGGTGCTGGTTTACAGCGGTTTGTTTCAGGATGCGGTTATCGAACTCGATTTTCGTTTTTTCAGCGAAGAAGGGAAATGGGCGGCTTGCCGAATTTCGGCTACCAATCCGGAGCTAAATCCGAGGGCCTATGCTGCATCGGTCTGGGCAAATCTGGATAATAAAGCCCGTGCGCGGGGCATGGTGCTCGAACACGACGAATGGAAACCCGGCGTGATTACTACCGTCGATACGCTATTGGCAACTTTCAAACCGGGCAAATGGTACACCCTCCGTCTTGAGCTGGTGGGTAATTCTGCAAGGGCCACCTGCAATGGCGTAACAGTTTACGGTACACACGAAAAATTTGGCATCCCTAAAAATTCAATTTACCTGGGAGTCGGAACTTGCAGGCACGAACTTCGTAATTTCAGAGTTTACGAAGCCAAAAAGAACCCTAAATGGATACATCATTATGCAATACAGAACCATTCCAAACACTGATCTCCACCTTTCGGCCCTAGGCACCGGTTGCTGGGTTTTCGGGGGCGGTGACTACTGGGGAGCCCAGGACCAGAGCGACGCTACAGCGGTTGTTCATGCCTCGGTGGCGCACGGGATCAATTATTTCGACACAGCCGAGGTGTACAACGAAGGAAGGAGCGAATCGTCGCTGGGCGAAGCCATCAAAGGCATTCCGCGCGATCAGCTGATTATTGGCAGCAAAGTTTCGCCATCGAATGCTTATGCCAAAACCCTGGTGAAACATTGCGAAGATTCGCTGAAGCGCCTTCAGACCGGTTACATAGACATTTACATGATCCACTGGCCGATCCACCCGCACTCCATCCGCCATTTCACCGGCGATGAGGCGATCATCAACAACCCGCCAACCATCCACGAAGCTTTCGAAGCCATGCAACAGCTTCAGCAATCGGGGAAAATCAGGTACATCGGGTTAAGCAATTTCAGCTACAACCGGCTGAAGCACGATGTTCCGGCAACGGTTCAGGTAGCGGTGAACGAGCTGCCTTACAATCTGCTCTGCCGGGCGGTTGAATACGATACACTGCCATATTGCACCCGGAACGGTATTGGGGTGATTGGCTACATGACTTTGCTCCAGGGAATCCTGACCGGCAAATACGCCTCGCTGGCTGATGTTCCGGAGTGGCAGCGCCGAACGAGGCATTTCAACAGCGCCGGAACGCCCAAATGCCGCCACGGTGAACCCGGATTTGAGCAGGAAACCGCCGAAGCCCTGAAAGGAATTGAAGCCATCTCCGGAAAATACGGCATCAAAATGTCGGAACTTGCCACACAGTGGGCCATTCAATCCGGCGTAACCTGTGCGCTGGTTGGCGCGCGCAATGTAAAACAGCTTGACGAAAACGTGAAAGCGCTCAATGCTCCGGTTACTCATGAAATCATTCAGGAACTAAACGAAGTGACTGACAATCTGAAAGAAAAGCTTGGCAACCACTTCGACTATTACGAAAGCGCAGGAAACGACCGCACGTTGTAACACAGGATCAACAATGAAAACCCGATGAGAACTATTGCCCCAGCGGGGCAGAATATTGGTAGCCCGGGGCAAAACGACGAAGGAGTGACGCCCCGGGGTTAGATTGCGGTTAAGGAAGACCGTCCGCGGGATACGATTGAAAGAAGCTTTTTCCCATCTTTCGGACGGAAGGAATCAAATCCAGATAAAAGAGCAGAATGAACGATAAAAAACAAACATACGTATGAAAGCACTGGTATTAACCGAATACAAAAAATTTGAAATCCTCGATGTGCCCGTTCCGGCCATTCAACCCGACGAGGTGTTGGTACGCGTAAAAGCCGTTGGCATTTGCGGAAGCGATGTTCACGGCATGGACGGCAGCACCGGCCGCCGCATCCCGCCAATCATCATGGGGCACGAAGCTTCCGGGGTGATTGAATCGGTGGGCGCTGAAGTGAAAGACTGGAAAGCCGGCGACCGCGTAACGTTCGACTCCACCATTTACCGGCTCGACGACTGGTACTCGCGCCGTGGAATGTACAATTTGAGCGACAACCGCATGGTAATGGGCGTTTCCTGTCCCGAGTTTAAACGCGAAGGCGCTTTTGCCGAATTTGTGGCCGTTCCGCAGCACATTTTGTACCGCCTGCCCGAAAACGTGAGTTTCGAAAATGCGGCGATGGTGGAGCCGGTTGCCGTGGCCCTTCATGCCATTAACCTGACAGAAATTTCGGTGAACGACACCGTTGTGGTGGGTGGCGCCGGAATGATCGCCCTTTTCGTGATTCAGCTCCTGAAACTGGCCGGATGCGGACAGATCATCACCTTCGACCTCGATCAGGACCGGCTGGATCTGGCACTGAAACTGGGAGCCACCCACGCGTTCAAAGCCGATGAGGCCAACATTTCCGAAGAAGTTAAAAAACTGACCAACGACCGGGGTGCCGACATCGGTTTCGAAGTGGTGGGCATCACCCCGGTGCTGAAAACCGTGATTGCATCGGTGCGCAAAGGGGCACAGGTAACGCTGGTCGGAAATGTGTCGGCCAATGTGGAGCTGCCGCTTCAGCAGGTGGTTACCCGCCAGTTGAAATTGCAGGGAAGCTGCGCTATTTGCGGCGAATATGAACCGGCGCTTGGGTTAATCAGCCGCGGGCAGATTGAAATGGATGCCCTGACCAGCGCCGTTGCACCGCTGGACGAAGGCGCCGACTGGTTCAATCGCCTCTACAACCACGAAAAAGGTCTGATGAAAGTAATCTTAAAACCCTGATCGAATGACCCAACGAAAAATAAAAACGGCCATCATTGGCTGCGGAAAAGTGTCGCATTTACATGCAGCCGCCCTTCAGCAGGGAAAAAATACCGAGTTGACAGCCATTTACAGCCGTTCGCTCGGAAAGGCGCAGGAGTTTGCCGCCAAATACGGAATTATGGCGTACGACGATATTGAAAAAATGATCAGCGAAGCCGGTGTTGAGTCGGTGGTGGTGTGTACGCCGCATCCGTTTCATGCCGATGCCGTGATCAAAGCGGCCCGGTCTGGTGCAAATTGCCTGGTCGAAAAACCGCTGGCCTCCTCGCTTCAGGATTGCGATGCGATGATTCAGGCTTGCAAAGAAAACAAAGTCAAACTCGGCGTGGTCAGCCAGCGGCGTTTTTACGCGCCGGTGCAGCGTTTGCGCAAAGCCATCGACGAGGGAAAAATCGGCAGTCCGGCGCTGGGAACCATCCAAATGCTGGGGTGGCGCGACAAGGCATATTACGACAGCGATGAATGGCGCGGCACGTGGAAAATGGAGGGCGGGGGAGTGTTGGTCAACCAGGCCCCGCATCAGCTGGATATTTTCCAGTGGGTGATGGGCCCGATCGATGAAGTGTACGGCGTGTGGCGCAACCTGAACCACCCGTACATCGAGGTGGAAGACACGGCAGTGGCTATCCTGAAGTTTAAAAACGGGGCCATCGGCAACATTGTGGTGAGCAATTCCCAAAAGCCCGGAATTTTTGGCAAAGTGCATGTGCACGGCAGCAACGGCGCATCGGTGGGCGTTCAAACCGACGGTGGCGCTATGTTTATCGCCGGAATGTCGTCGATCGCCGAACCCCCGGTAAACGATTTGTGGACGGTACCGGGCGAAGAAACCCTGCTGGATGGCTGGAAAAAGGAAGATTCCGACTTTTTCAACTCCATCAACGCGATGGAATATTACATGAAATTGCAAAATGAAGATTTTGCCGACGCCATACTCAACGACCGTCAGCCATTGGTTTCAGGAGAAGACGGGCGCGTCACCGTAGAGCTTTTTACAGCCATTTACCGCTCCACACGCGACAATCAGCCGGTTAAATTCCCTCTGGAAGCAGAGACGGACCGGGATGATTTTGATGGACGGTGTTCATGAAAATATGAAAGGAGTATTTCTTTTTATTGGATGGTATGAATGGATTTCAATTTTTAGTCCTGAAAGGACGGTATATACTAGCCCAGGGCAATCCCGGTAAAACCGGGAGTCGCCCTGGGTTGGAGAATGGAATTAAAAATCGTCCGCGTGCAAAGGTTGATCAACGAGAATTCCTTCATTCGGACGAAATGGATCATTTCTTTTTTGCGGGTCAAAATGCCGTTCAGTTCCGTCCGAAAATAATGATTTACTTTTCTCATCGAATCCTCGCGGACGGTTTTTCAACTTCTGTGCCCTTTACCCAGGGCGGCGTTTCGGATCGTTCCTCCCGAACCTTTGCCCTGGGCTATGATATTTTGGCCTTTCAGGCCGCTGAAATGCAAACAAATAAATGTGAATATATTACTAACCTATGAACAGACGAAAATTTTTACTTCGCGGTTTTGGCGTGGCTGCCGGAACTTTGCTGGGCGCCGAACTTGCCAAAGGCCTTGAATTGACTGCTCCCGGCGAACAAATTCAACTGCCGCAATCGGTGGTTGACCGGAAGCTTTCACGGTTTTCGCACCGTTTGCCCGAGTCCGACCGCGATTACATGCGCCACCGAAGTTATGTGGAAGAAGTTCCTGTTCCGGAGTATTCCTGGGCTTCCGACGAAGCGTACGAGGCATTTCTGGATATGAAATACGGTGTGCGGATTCACTGGGGCCTTTATTCCATCTGGCATCTGGAAGGTGAATCGTGGCCTTTCCTCGGAAACCGCGAGCCCGATATCAACTTTGAAAAACGTCAGGAATATCAGCAATTATACAAAACCTGGAATCCAACGGGTTTCAATGCTGACGAATGGATGAGTCTGTTCAAGGAATGCGGGCTCAAAATGTTCGCGTTTACCACCAAACACCACGAAGGTTTTTCGATGTTCGACACCAAAACCCGCGTGAAAAAACGCCCCAACTGGACAGCACCCGGCGGACCAAAAATCGAAGATTGCGATCTGGCATACAGCATCATGGAAACGCCTTTCAAGCGCGATGTGGTGAAAGAACTGTGCCAGGCTGCCGATAAATACGGAATCAAGAAAGACTTGTATTTCTCGCATTCTGACTGGTACGACTGCAATTTCAGGCCGTATGGCTATCATCCGCTGCAAATTCCGTCGAGCCCCGAATGGTGCAAATCGCAAAGCGCCGGAGAGCCCGGAACTGAATTTGACCGCACGAAGGAACGTTTGAAAGATTACCTGGTGATTGTTCCTGATCCAACGCCGGAAGAGGAGGCGCAAATGATTGAGCGTCACTGGGCGCAATTGAAAGAGTTGCTCACCAACTACGGCAACATCGACATGATTTGCCTCGATATTTGGCTGGGGCCGCGTGTTTGGCCACAACTGCGTCAAACCCTGATTGAATTGCGGAAAATACAGCCCAATGTGATGTTCAGGGCGCGCGGAATTGGCAATTACGGCGATTATTTTACTCCCGAACGGTTTGTTCCTGAAAGCAAGGAAAATTCCGACGTTCCGTGGTTTGTCATTTACCCGCTCGGAAAATCGTTCTCCTACGATCCTGATCCCGTAAGGCACAAAGGCGCCAAATGGATTGTGCAGAATATCATTGGCTCGGCGGCGAAAGGTGGCAATTTTATGGTGGGTATTGGTCCTGATGAAAATGGGCGTTTTGCTCCCGAAGCTGTCCGTCAGTTGCGGCAGGTGGGGCGCTGGCTCAAGGGCAATGGCAAGGGAATTTATGCCACCCGTGCCCGCGAGGGCGAAAACTGGAAGGAAGGCGAAAATGTGAGGTTCACCCGCTCGAAAGACCATCAGCTTGTTTTTGCGCATTGCTTTGAATGGCCGGGTAAAGAGCTGTTGCTGAAAACTGTGACTGCCAAAAGTAACGCCAAAATCACCTTGCTCGGGCACGAGAATGTTACCCTGAAATGGGAGAATAGCGCAAACGGACTGGTCATCCATACTCCGGGAAACCTGAAAAATCGTATTCCGGCAGAAGAACAGATCGCTTTCAGTTTTTCGATTGAAGTGTAGTTAATCGAATGACTCTGCAATTAAACCAGACAGATGAAACCCGATTTATTCAACCGGCATTGAAATTCAACCCTTGCAGGGTTGTTGTCATGCACCTCTCATTTCCCGTGGGTTTATACCCACGGTTATTCAAATTTAACCCATTCTGGGTTTTCGTCCGGCAAAAGTCCGAAGGACTTAAATCTGAATAACCTCCGGTAAAACCGGAGGCCGATCAAACAACAAGTTTGAGAACCCCGAAGTGGGTTCAATCACTTAAAAACAATTTCAAAACTGGAACAACGAATCAAATTCAAACAATGGAACATCGCCCAAAATCATTTTATCGCCTGGTGATCGGCATTTCGACGGTTACCGCGTTTTTATTCGCCTGCCAGCCCAAACAGCCGGTCGATAATTTTTCGTCCGATCCCAAGCAGCACATGTTGCCCAAATCCGACCGGAATTATGGTCACACTTCCGGCTATATTGAAGATGTTCCGGTTCCCGAATACCGTTGGGCGTCGCGGCAGGCTTACGAAGATTTCAACGACATGAAATTTGGCGTCCGCATTCACTGGGGCTTGTATTCCATTACCCAACAACCCAAAGAGTCGTGGCCATTCCTGAAATTGCCCCACGCCGAAAAACAGGCGTACAACGAATTGTATAAAACCTGGAACCCGCAGGGATTCAATGCCGACGAATGGATGAACCTTTTTTCCGACGCCGGAATGAGAATGTTTGCCTTCACCACCAAGCACCACGAGGGTTTTTCGATGTTCGATACCAAAACCAGGGTGAAAAAACGGGTCAACTGGACAGCCCCGGACGGGCCAGTCATTGAAGATTGCGACCTGGCCTACAGCATTATGGAAACGCCGTTTAAGCGCGATGTGGTGAAGGAACTGACCGACGCTGCCCGCAAAAAAGGCATCAAAATCGACCTCTATTTTTCGCATCCCGACTGGTACGACGCCGATTTTCGTCCGTGGGTTTGGCATCCGTTGCAGGTTCCGTCGTCCGATTCGTTGTCGGTGCGCGGAAAAGACCTCAAACCTCATGGACGCGATCAGTTTGGCGAGGTGGGCCCGGCGATGGCTCCCGATCCAACTTCCGGAGAAATCGACCGCATGATGAAACGCCACCGCGATCAGCTGGTGGAACTGCTGACCAATTACGGCAAAATTGATATGATTTGTCTCGACATGTGGTTTGGCCCGACCATTTGGCCTAAGCTGCGCGAGACGATGCTCGAACTGCGCAAAATTCAGCCCGACGTAATGTTTCGCGCACGAGGCATTGGCAACTACGGCGATTACTACACGCCCGAAGGTTTTGTTCCGGGCGACAAGGAAAATACCAATGTTCCGTGGTTCGTGATTTACCCGTTGGGCCGTCATTTTTCGTATGAAGTCGATTCGGCCGAGCACAAAGGCGCCAAATGGATCGTCGAAAACATTCTGGATTGCGCGGCCAAAGGCGGCAATTTTATGGTGGGCGTTGGCCCCGACGGAAACGGCACATTTCATCCTGAAGCAGAACGTCAGTTGCAGCAAACCGGTCGCTGGCTGAAGGTGAACGGCGAGGGCGTTTATGCCACCCGTGCGCGTGATGCCAGCTCTTGGAAGGAAGGCGACAGCATCCGCTTCACCCGCTCGAAAGATGAAAAAACCATTTATGCGCATCGCTTCGTTTGGCCCGGCGAACAACTGGTACTGAAAACGGTGAAGCCCGGAAAAAGCGCAAAAATATACCTGCTGGGGAACGACACTCCCCTCGAATGGGATCAAAACGCTGCCGGAGAACTGGTCATCAAAACTCCGGAAAGCCTGCTGAATGCTGTTCCTGAAGATTTACGACTGGCCTATTCGTTTAAAATTGAGAATTAATGAACACAACTAACCTGACTACTCCTGAACAGCGCCTAAGCAAAATGCGGTGGGTAATGATCAGCTTTGCCTTTATGGCAACGGTACTGAACTACCTTCACCGGCTGTCGTTCAATTACCTTACGGCCAAAGGCCCTTTGCACGATATGATTCCCGACGATGCTTTTGGCTACATCGCCTCGGCATTTTTCATTGCCTACATGATTTCCAATGCTGTTTCGGGCTTTGTGATCGACCGGCTCGGGACCAAATTGGGTTACGCCTTGTGCATGGCTTTCTGGACCACTGCCGGATTGCTGCACGCCGTAGCGATGGCTCCGTTTCATTTTGGGATTTTCCGCTTTTTGTTGGGTTTGGGCGAAGCAGGCAACTGGCCGGCTGCCATCAAATTAACCAGTGAGTGGTTTCCTCCGGAAGAGCGATCAACTGCTTCCGGTATATTTAACAGTGGCGCTGCCGTTGGTGCTATTATAGCGCCTCCGCTGATTGCCTGGCTGGGCATCACATTTGGCTGGCAGGTAACTTTCATCGTGATTGGTGCGCTGGGGTATTTGTGGCTGGTCGCCTTTTGGTTTACGTATTATACTCCTGAAAAAGCGGCCAATATGCCCAAGCTGAAAAATATTCCGCTGCTGAAGCTGCTGCGGTCGAAGTTTGTATGGTCGCTCACGCTTTCCAAAGTGTTTATGGACCCGGTTTGGTATTTCATTACTTTCTGGATTGGCCGCTACCTGGCCGACGTGCACAAATGGGATTTGGCTACCATTGGCTGGTTTGCCACCATTCCGTTCATCGTGGCCGATTTGGGCAATATTCTGGGCGGACTTTTCACCCAGTTCATTATCCGTAAGGGCGTCGCGATCAGCCGTGCCCGAAAAATAGCGGTCGGATTGTTCGGTTCCATTATGGCGCTTTCGCTCATTTCCGGTCCGCTGGTGATTGTGAATCCCGCCACCGCGCTGGCAGTTTTGGCCATCGCCGGATTTGGATATGCAGCTTACACAGCCAATACGATGGCCTTTCCGGGCGACGTGGTTCCGGCCAATGCACAAGCCTCCGTGTGGGGAGTGGCCAGTGTTGGCGCAGGTTTGGGCGGTTTCGTTTTCCAGGGATTGTCGGGCGAAGTCGTACAAAGTTTGTCGGCAACATCCGGATATTCGGTGGCCTACAACACCGTTTTCCTGGGCTATGGCCTAATGGCGCTGGTTGGGCTGGCCATCGTCCTGTTCGTGATGGGCCCATTGAAGAAAGATGAAAAGTTGCAGCGCATTTCGGAAGAAACAAGTAATTAATGATTCACGGGATAAAAGAAATGTCAATTAATAATGCCGGAGGCATGGCAGGATTATAGTCAAAAATGGAGAATAGAGTCTAAAATGCCGAAGGTATGACAGGATTATGTCACCACTTCGTGGTTTTAATTTGTTTCGTTCGACTTTGCTATAATCATGTCAACCTTTCAGGTTAAAAAAACAACGATTGAAACGTACTCTGATAAATAAATCAAATGGAGTTCATTGCATAAAACTAACTTATCATGAATAGAATAACCCTTATCAGCTTCATCATTCTCACCCTTTTCCTTCAGGGAAAAATGGTTTCGGCACAGCCACTGCAACCTTCAGGAAACGAAATGTGCTGGTGGTACGAAAAACCGGCTGCCAAATACTGGGAAGGTTTGCCCGTTGGAACCGGCAGATTGGCCGCTATGGTGTTGGGAAAAGTGGCACAGGACCAACTTTTATTAAACGAAGAAACCTTGTGGGCCGGAAGCCCTAACAATCCAAACAGCGCTGATGGCCCCGAAAAGCTGGCCGAGATGCGCCGGCTGATTGCTCAAAAAGAATACTTTAAGGCCGACTCGGTGTCGCTGGCTTTTGGCAGTCAACCCATGCGTGTGCAGCACTACCAGCCAATGAGTAACCTGAATTTGAAATTTGATGGTGTTGACGAGTCGAAAGTGAAGAACTATCGCCGCAAATTAAGCCTCGACAGCGCGCTGGTTACTATTACCTACGAGCTGGAAGGCGTAAAATACAAGCGTGAAATATTTGCAAGCTATCCCGATCAGTTGATTGTTATGCGGATTTCGGGCAATAAACCCGGAAAAATTAACGTCACCGGATGGATGAACAGCCTTCAGCCATCGGCCGTATCGTTTGTGGAGAACAACGATTTGGTGATGAATGGCGGAACGAAGGAACTGAACCTGGATTCCTACGCCAAAAGGGTAATTCCTTCGCTGATGAGATGGCAGTCGCGTGTGCGCATCGTCAACGATGGCGGCAAAATAAGCTCGACCAAAGCCGCAGTTGATAAAAATGCCGATGCTATTAAGGTGGAGAATGCCAACGCTGTAACTTTTATAGTTTCAGGAGCCACCAACTGGAAAAGCTGGAACGACATCAGCGCAAACCAAAAGGCAAGATGCCTGAAATACCTTACCGATGCTGAAAAATTCAGTTATCAGTCGTTGCGCAAGCGCCACCTCGACGATTATTGCCCCTTGTTTTCAGCCTGTAAATTGGATTTGGGCGGCTACGAAAAGGGGCTGATCAATACTTCGGAACGCATGGAACAGTTGCGTGCAGGCGGAACCGACCCACTTTTTGTGGTGCAGTATTTTCAGTTTAGCCGTTACCTGATGCTGGCCGGCGCCCGCGAAGGAACACTGGCTTTCAACAACCACAACATCTGGCTCAACAACATGGAAGGCCGCTGGCAGGGCCGATGGACGCTGAATATCAACATTCAGGAATGTTACTGGCCGGTAGAGAATACCAATTTGCCCAAATTGAATGAGTCGCTGGTTTATTTCACCGAGCAACTGGCTCAGGCGGGTGCCCGCACTGCCAAAGAAATGTACAACTGTCGTGGTTGGGTGGCCCATCATGGCACCGATGTGTGGTTCAATACCGCGCCAACCGACTGCAATCCCAAGGCTACCATCTGGCCGATGGGTGGCGCCTGGCTTTTGCAACAGTTGTACGATCATTACCTCTACGAACCCGATGCCGCTTATCTGAAACGCATTTATCCGCTGATGAAAGGATCGGCCGAGTTTTTCCTCGATTTCCTGATTGCCGATCCGGCTAGCGGATGGCTGGTAACAAGCCCTTCCACATCGCCCGAAAACTTTTTTATGTACGGGGGAAAAAAGTGCCAAATATCAATGGGTTCTTCTATGGACAATCAGATTATCCGGAACTTGTTCCGCAATTGTATCAACGCCGGAAAAATTCTCGGAGTGGATGCGGAGCTGCAAAAACAAATGGAAGCAGCATTGAAGAAATTGCCTCCGCACCAAATCGGCAAACACGGACAATTGCAGGAATGGCTTTACGATTTTGATGAATTTGATGTGAAACACCGCCACCTCTCGCACCTTTTTGCGGCTTATCCCGACGACGACATCAGCAAATTCAAAACTCCAGAACTGGCCAAAGCAGTTTCAACAGTTTTGCAGCGCCGCAGCATCGATCGCCTGGGGTGGGCCGGGGCCTGGAAAATCAACCTTCATGCACGTTTGCTCGAACCCGAAGATGCTTATCAGGTGCTTCAGAAAATGCTGGTTGAAGTGAGCCTTCACCCTTACGAGGAAGATAGTAAAATCACTCCGTCGTATGAAGGAAATCAGGCCATCCAGGGTGTTGCAGCGGGCGTTGCCGAGATGATCATGCAGAGCCACTCGGGCGAACTGTTTTTGCTTCCCGCGTTGCCTGCCGCCTGGCAAAAAGGCAGTGTCAGCGGACTAAGGGCTCGCGGAGCTTACAACGTCGATATTTCGTGGGAAGCGGGTAAACTGAAAGAGTCGGTTATTACCGCAAAAAGATCGGACAAATGCCGCGTCCGCATTCAACAACCAGTGAAAATTCTTTCAGGAAACCAGCCGGTAAAAATCACGCTCCTGAAGGATGGAGCGCTGGAGTTTGATGCGAAAGCCGGTGAAAAATACAGAGTTGTACCGATGTAGGTAAAATACCCCAAAGGGGTAAAATTTGAATAACCGTGTGTGAAACGCACGGAGAGAATGAAACAGCGGTTGTCGCCCTAAAGGGGCTGAATATCAATAGGATTAAATTCAGCCCACTTCGGGGCTGCGGCTTGCATAGTGTGATTTTCCCCGCACTTCGTACGGGGTTATTCATATTTAGTCCTTTCAGGACAAAAAATAGGCGCTCAAACGGATATTCATTATAAACTTAAACTGAATAGCGATGAAAATATCTCTGAAACAACTTAAAATGATTGCTTTTGGTGCAATCTTTTTACTGCCATCCATAGCTGTTGCACAAAACGGCTGGTACACCGAAGGCGATTTTGCTCCTTCGCAGCGCATCAAAATTCAGGTGCAAAATACCTTGAATGTTGAGCGGAAAGATTGTCCGGTGGTGATTACACGCGATGAATTCCCGGTGAAAAAACTGCACGAAATGTGGGTTACGGTGGTCGATCCCAGTCTTCCATCGAAAGCAAAACCCACTGACGAAGAACTGGCTTTTGTAGGCGGGCACGGCATTCGCGAAGAGTCGAACGGTCACCAGATTTTTTATCAGTTAGACGATCTGGATAAAGACGGAATTTGGGATGAGCTGTTTTTTCAGACCGACATCAAAGCCCGTGAAACGAAAACCATGTACATCTACTTCGGATTTTCGGGCCGCGGCTGGAATCCATCGGGCACCTACGCCACCATCGGAAGTTACTGCAAGCACCAGATTGCCTGGTGGGAATCGAAAAATATTGGCTGGAAATTGTGGTTTCCAACCAGCGTTGACATGTACGGAAAACGCAAACCTCACCTCATTTCGCACCTGATGTGTCAGGATAATCTGTGCGGTTATTCGGGTGTGCACAAGGTAAACTGGGAGTATGGTTCCGACATTATGCGCGTGAGCAGTTCGTTTGGCGCTGGGGGCATTGGCTTGCTCGAATTTGTGAACCATCCTGATTCCCTCTCATTGCCAAGGTTTACGCCTCGTCAGGGTGAGAAAATCTCGGAAGCCAATTTCAACGAAGACCAGCTCACCGATACCCGCTATGCCTTCGAGGTAGTTGTAAATGGCCCGTTGCGGAGTACGATTCGTGTAAAAACCATGAACTGGAACAGCGGAAACGGGTTTTACGAACTCATTCAGGATTACACCGCTTACACCAACCAAAGTTATTCAACCTGTAAGGTGAAATTTATCCGCTTTTTCCCGCATCAGAACGGGGTGAGCTTCGTGTGCGGCATTCGCGCCAACACCATCGAAAAGGAAAATTACGTCGAAAAAGGAATTGCCATCCGCAGCGGCGAAGAGCTGGCTGCCGACCCCGACGATGATCTCGGCCTGCGCTCGCACAAAGTAGAGTTTGCAGGTTCGGCGCTGGTGGTTAAAGATCAGTATCAACCCGAATACCGCCGCATCAAATCGTTTGGCGATAACCATATTTTCCGGATTCCGGTGACCGCTGATCACAGTTTTGAATACCTGATCGCCGGTGCCTGGAGCGAAGGAGTAGTTTATAACACGCCCGAATTATTTAAAAACTACGTGAAAGCCACGGCTCTGGAGTACAACAATCCGGTCAGGGTGACATTTGGAACCAAAGAATCGAAATAAAAACCAGACAGATATGAAACGAACAAACTTCTTTTCAGGAAAAAATTTTCTTTTTGCCGCGATTTTGCTGGCTGTATTATTCAGTTGTAAGCCTAAAACGGAAGTGGCAACAACAGACACGGAGTACGATCCCCGGTGGACCAACGAAATATACCCGGCTATTCAGGAAGCCCTGGTGGGCGGTGGTTTTCAAATGGAAGGCTACTGGGTTTGGTGCGGGTCGGTGATTAAAGGCGACGACGGTTTGTTTCACCTGTTTGGCTCACGCTGGCCCAAAGAACTGCCGTTTCATCCGGGCTGGATGATTGCTTCGGAAGTGGTTCATGCTGTAGCAGAAAAGCCCGAAGGTCCCTATCAGTTTAAAGATGTGGCCTTGCCTGCGCGTGGCGCCGAATTCTGGGATGGCCGCTCAACGCACAATCCGCGCATTACCAAACACAACGACACCTACTACATTTTTTACATGGGCTCCACCCATCCGTTCGACGAAATTACCAAACCCGACACGCTTACACTGACTTCACCGTATTGCACGGTGGCGCGGGCAAACAAGCGCATTGGCGTGGCCTGGTCGAAGAACCTGAACGGCCCCTGGAACCGGATGGAACACCCGGTTTTGGATACCAAGCCCGGAACTTTTTACAGCTTCCTGACCTCCAACCCGTCGCCCTGGATCAACGAAGACGGCAGCGTGGTGCTGATGTTTAAATCGCGCCGGTACAAAGACAAATTTCCGTACCAAAGTTCGATGATGATTGGCATTGCCACCGCACCCAAAGTGGAAGGACCCTACACGGTTACCGGCAATGAACCCATTTTTGGCGAAGATAAAATAGGCGAAATTGAAGACCCGTTTTTCTGGCGCGATGAATCGGGGTATCACATGATTGCCAAAGATCAGCGTGGAAAAATTACCGGAGAATTTCACTCCGGAATTCTGGCACATTCGCACGATGCTGTTCACTGGCAGGTTGATAAGTCGCCGCTTTCGTATTCGCGCACCCTGAAATGGAACGACGGAACAACCCAAACAATGGGACAACTGGAGCGGCCTTTTATTCTCATTCAGGATGGAAAACCAACCCACTTGTTTTTTGCCACGATGGACGGCCCCGGCGGATTCAACAACAGCACCAAATCGTGGAATATGGTTATTCCGCTGAAGGTTAAGTAGAAATCAATTAATGGTTGATAATGAACGGGTTTCAAATTTTAGTCCTGAAGGGACGGCATATACTAGCCCAGGGCAATCCCGGTAAAACCGGGAGTCGCCCTGGGTTGGTGAACGGGGTTAAAAATCGTCCGCGAGAAAAGGTTTATCAAAGAGTATTCCTTTATTCGGACGAAATGGAGCAACTGTTTTTCTGGTTTCTAATGTCGTTCAATTTGCTTCGCGGATTTTATTACATGGATTTACGCTTGGCTCCAATTCGTAACCTCAATTTCGTCCGGGAAAACATTCTCAATTTTTTCAACGATTTCCCGCGGACGATATTTTCACTGCATTCTTTACCCAGGGCGTTGCCCCAGGCCATGATATCGTTGCCTTTCAGGCCGGGACAGCATTTGCCTCTGATCTTTCTTCTGCTCTTTTCCATCGGAACGATGGCTCAAACTTCTACGCTCGTGTCAATTGGAAATGATGGAAAACTCATTTATAAAGCTGATTCCAAAGGCAATGTAATTCCCGATTTCAGCGGTGTAGGTTACATGAATGGCGAGGTCGCAATTCCCGATGTGCCGGTAGTTCTGGAAGTAAAACCGGTTGACGGCGACAACAAAACAACCGTGCAGAATGCTATTGATCAGGTTGCCGCCATGCCTTTGCAACCGAATGGTTTCCGCGGGGCCATTCTCTTCAGGGCAGGAACCTACAATTTGGCAACTTCTGTAACGGTTTCGGCCAGCGGAATTGTGTTACGCGGCGAAGGCGATCAAACTGTTTTCAGGGCAAACGGAACGAGCCAGTACGATTTGATCAAAATCATGGGCGCTTCAGGAAAAAGCAACCTGACGGCCACCCAGAAACAGATTACCGACGCGTATGTGCCGCTTGGCTCGAAAAAAGCAACCGTGCAAAGTGGCCATTCGTTTCAGCCGGGCGATTGGGTGCATGTGCGACGCGAGCCCAACGACGCCTGGATTAGTATGCTGGGTATGGATTTGCTGTACCTCGATCCTTCAGGAGAAGCTACCAACTGGACGGCTTCGGGTTATAAAATCAGTTTCGAGCGGCAGGTAAAGGCGGTCGATGGCAATGTCATTACGTTCGATGCGCCGTTTGTGGATATTATCGACCCGAAATATGCCAAAGGTTTCGTGGTGAAATTTACTTCGGCACGCATTAAAAATTGCGCCGTCGAGAACATGAAAATCATTTCGACTTATACCGCTGCCGACGATGAAGCTCACGGCTGGATAGCCGTCAACATCAACAAGGCCGAGCATTGCTGGGTGCGAAATGTGAATTGCTTTTACTTCGGAAATACGGCCGTAAATGTGGACAGCGACGCCTCATTTGTCACAGTGGATAACTGTTCGATGATCGACCCGATGTCGATTACTACTGGTGGCCGGAAATACAGTTTTAACGTGAATGGCAACAGAAACCTGGTGCAAAACTGTGTATCGCGTGGTGGCCGACACGATTTTGTAAATGGCAGCCGCACGCCCGGTCCCAATGTTTTCTACAACTGCGTGGCCACCCAGTCAACTTCCGAAAGCGGGCCGCACCACCGTTGGAGTACCGGCATTTTATACGACAATGTACAAACCAACTACGCCATTGCGGCCAAAAACCGCGAATATTCAGGTACCGGACATGGTTGGGCCGGTTCGCAGATTATGATGTGGAATTGCAAGGCTGGTCGCGTAATTGTGGAAGACCCACAGGGCGACCACGTCAATTGGGCCATTGGTTGCATTGCTCCCAATGTGGGCGACGAAGGGCAGGACCCTGTTGGAATTGTTGAATCGAAAGGGACTTTCATCGCTGCTATTCCAAGTCTGTATCAGGCACAACTCAACGAACGACTGAAATTTCAGCAGGGAACAACTTCGGTTACGAGTATTCATCCGGAGAAAACAAACCGGCTACAGGTGGTTCCTGCGGTGTTCGCACAAAGCGCAAGTTTAAAATACACACTTTCTGCCGCAGCAAATCCAACGCTTGTCCTTTATTCCATCGATGGGAAAAAGATCAGGGAGATCCGTCCCGGATTTCAGGATGCAGGTAATCATCATCTGACGCTTCACCGGGAGGATTTGCCCCGGGGAATTTACATCATCAGGCTGGTTTCAGCACAAAATCAGGATAGTACAAAATTTATCATAGGGGATTAAAAACAATTGTAATGAAACGCAAAACCTTTTTTCAACTGTTATTTGGGGGCATTTCATCGGTGCTCCTGTTCAATAAAACGTCGGTCGCATCGGTTTTCGAACCGCCTGCTCCGGATAATCTTTCGTTTATTCCGCCGGAAGGAGCCAACCAGCCGATGGGAATCCCGCGAGGAATTGTGCCGGGTAGGGTAGTGTGGGCGCACGACCCAAAAGCCTGTACCTGGGACGAAAACACGGGTTTTTGGTGGGAAAACCGCTGGAACGACCAGTCGCGCATCAACAAAATGTTCGCGGAATCGATCTGCAGTGTTTCGGTTGAAAAGAACGAAAAGAAAGCCTGGAATGCCATTTTTAGCTGGTTCAATCACGACCGGGGGCGGAGAAATTCGGGCTACCGGAAAGGCGAGAAGATTGCCTTGAAGGTGAACATGAACAACGATCGCCGAAGCTACGACGATACGGCCTGGATCAACTCATCGCCACACCTGGTGGTTGCCATCCTGAAAAGTTTGATCAGCGAGGCCGGCGTCTCTCCCGAAAATATTACGGTTTTCGATTCGTCGCGGTATTTTACGCCCCACTTTTTCGATTGCATTCACAACGCTTTTCCTGAAGTAAAAATGGTGGATGGATACGGAGGCTTGCTCGGTCGCATCAAAACCGACTGGACAGCGGCGCAGGTCACTTACGCCGTTCCTAACAAATGCGGAACTTCGGTGGCTACTTGCGCCGTCGAAGCCGATTACCTGATCAACGTTTACATCGCCAAAGGGCATCCGTTTTCAGGAGTAACCCTAAGCGCCAAAAACCACTACGGAACCATTGATGGCCGCGAACATGCCATGATTAAAGGCTTCAACAACGGGTACGACAAATACAATCCGCTGGTGGAAGTGATGGGGCACAGGGACATGGGCGAAAAAGCGCTGCTCAACGTTTGCGACATGCTGTACGGCTGCTACCATTCCGATTCGATCCCGATTCGATGGAACCTGCCGCCGTTCAACGGCAACTGGCCGTCGAGCCTGTTGGTTTCGCTCGATCCGGTGGCCAACGATTCGGTAGCCACCGATTTTTTGACTGCCGAATTTGGTCCGCGAACCGACATCCCGAAAGGTGTTAATACCGGTTACAAAGTGGATATGCGTGCCAGCGATGCTGTTTTGCACGAAGCGGCGCTGGCCGATAATCCTCCCTCGGGAGCGGTTTATGCGCCGCATGGCGACGGAATCAGGCTGAAAAGTCTGGGCGTACACGAGCACTGGAACAATGCGGATGACAAAAAATACTCCCGGAATTTGGGGAAAGGTAACGGAATTGAGTTGGTTAGTTTAAAATAATCTATCATGTTAAAAACGAAATTATTACATCCTGAAATTTGGAGCGCGCTGGGCAGCAACGGGCACGGCGCCAAAGTGCTGATTGCCGACGGAAATTTCCCGGTAACCACGGCAGTGCCGGCCACGGCCAAAAAAGTATTCCTGAATTTTGCGCCCGACATGCTTTCGGTGACCGACATCCTGAAAGTTCTGGCCACCTGCATCCCGGTTGAAAGCGCTACGGTGATGGTGCCACCCGACGAAAGCCATCAGGCGATTCACACCGAGTTTGAAGAAATTCTGGGAGCCGAAGTCCCCCTGAAAAAGCTGAAACGCTTCGATTTTTACGACGAAGCCAAATCGGCCGATACCTGCCTGGCCATTGCTTCGGGCGAAACCCGCCGCTTTGCCAATATTTTGCTGACAATCGGGGTGGTGAAATAAATAGTCAGAAGTTGAGTGCCGAAAAATTGGTTTTGCAGATTTTATCTGTTTGATATAGAAAGACATCAATATCCTCGTTACATTTAGCATCTAAACCTAAATCCAATGAAATACATTCTCTGCCTGTTATTCATTCTGATTACCGTGGCAAAACTGTATGCGCAACCCGATTTTGTTGCCGAAACAAAAGACATTTCGAAAGAGAAGCGCACGCATCCGTATTTGCTGTTTGACGAAGCTGAAAAGCAAACCATGCTCGACCGGATTAAAACGGTACAGGCCGATGCTGAATTATTTGAAAAAATTCGATGGGAGGGAAGCCGATACCTGAATGCCCCGATGGATATGAAAATTCCGGAGAAAAACATTCATACCCGGTTTTACGGTGTTGATGAGTACCGAAAATACATGAACTGGCATGTTGAAGGAGCGCTGACACTGGCTTTTCTGTACCAGATGACCGGCGATAAAACCTACGCCGATAAGGCTTTCGAATACGCTGAAAAACTTTGCTACCTTGATTCGTGGATCAACCGGGCCCATTACTTCGAAATTATTTATTCGCGCGTTTGGCCCTACAACGTGAAAGACGATCAGGTTGTCTTTTCATACGATATTACAAGCAGTCAGTATGCCCGTGGCCTATCAATTGTTTACGATTGGCTGTATCCGGCGATGTCCCGGTACCAGCGCGACCGGATTCGCGGCGCTTTGCTCGAAAAAGCAATCACCCTGGTGCGCGGAAACTACGAATACCATTGGTGGGCAACCGCCTATAAATGCAACTGGTCGGCTGTTTGCCATTCGGCATTGGGTATGGCGGCGCTTGCATTGCTGAACGAAGATCCTCATTTGACTGACGTAGTCGCCCGATCGTACGAAGGGGTTTGGAATCTTTTCGAGAACTATGGCGAAAATGGCGGATGGCAGGAGGGGCGTGGATACTGGAGCATGCAAATGGAGCACAGCACGTTTTTCATGGAAGCGCTGAAACGTGCCACTTCAGGAAAAGTGAATTTATTCAGGCACGAAAAAATTTACAACCATCCCTGCGATTTTGCCCTGTTTGGTTTAACCGCCGGATTTGGGGACAGTCAGGGTGAGGCAGTTGGCAACAGTTTCATGATCAACAAGCTGATTGCTGAAACCGGTTCGACCGACGCAGCCTG
>CAYRBM010000034.1:24109-39880 GCA_964422425.1 uncultured Odoribacter sp. | reverse complement strand
TGCAACCACACCGGTTCGCACAAGATAAACAACACCATCGGGCAGATTTTGCTGGCCAAAGAGCTGGGCAAGAAGCGCATCATTGCCGAGACAGGAGCCGGTCAGCACGGATTGGCAACAGCCACAGTTTGCGCCCTGATGGGCATGAACTGCATTGTGTACATGGGCGCTGTTGACGTGGAGCGTCAGGCACCGAATGTGAAAAAAATGCGGATGCTGGGCGCCGAGGTTATTCCTGTACATTCAGGAAACAAAACCCTGAAAGACGCCACCAACGAGGCGATGCGCGACTGGATCAACAACCCGGTTGATACGCATTACATCATCGGTTCGGTGGTGGGGCCGCACCCGTATCCCGACATGGTGGCACGGTTTCAGTCGGTTATTTCCGAAGAAATTCGCTGGCAGCTCGACGAACAAACCGGCCGTGAAAAACCAACCCGCGTGATGGCCTGTGTGGGTGGCGGAAGCAATGCTGCGGGTGCATTTTATCACTTTCTGGACGACGAAGACGTGGAATTGATTGGCGTGGAGGCCGCCGGGAAAGGCGTGGACACCCACGAAACAGCCGCCACGCTGGCGCTGGGAACGCCAGGTGTGTTGCATAGTTCGCGCTCTTACCTCATGCAAAACGAAGATGGTCAAATAACCGAGCCATATTCGATTTCGGCAGGATTGGACTACCCCGGAATTGGTCCGATGCACGCGCATTTGTTCAAGACTGGCCGCGCCAAATACATTTGGGCAACCGACGAAGAAGTGTTGCAAGCCGTTCTGCTGCTGACCCGCAAGGAAGGAATCATTCCGGCGTTGGAATCGGCTCATGCACTAGCCGGACTGGAAAAGATCTTGCTGAAACCGGAAGATGTGACGGTTGTGAATATCTCGGGCCGTGGCGACAAGGATATGGAAACGTATTTGAATTATTTTGGATATTAAAAAGAGCTGCAAGCTACAAGTCACAAGCGACAAGATTTTGCTTGCAGCCTGAAGCTGGTAGCCAGAAGCGTCAAACGAAAAAATCATGAACAACAGAATAAATAAACTCTTTCAGGAGAAAAAAGAACGGGTGCTGTCGGTATATTTCACGGCGGGCTACCCCGAGTTGAACGACACAAAAACGATTATTCAGGAATTGGTGAAAAATGGTGTTGACCTGATTGAAATTGGGATGCCATTTTCCGATCCGGTAGCCGATGGACCGGTGATTCAGCAAAGCAGTCTGGTGGCGCTGAACAACGGCATGAGCGTGAAAAAGCTGTTTGAGCAGCTTCTGGATATTCGCCAATCGGTGGACATTCCGTTGATTTTGATGGGCTACCTGAATCCGGTTTTGCAGTATGGCATTGAAGCTTTCTGCCAGAAATGCAACGAAATTGGTATCGATGGGCTGATTTTGCCCGACCTGCCGCTTTCGGTTTACGAAGATGATTTCAAGGCCATTTTCGAAGCCAACAACCTACACAACATTTTCCTGATTACGCCGCAAACGTCGGACGAAAGGCTCAAGCAGATTGACGAAATCTCGACCGGCTTTATTTACATGGTATCGAGCAATGCCATTACAGGGGCAAAAACGAGTGTCAATCAGTTTCAGAGAGACTATTTCGAGCGAATCCGTTCGAAAAACCTGAAAAACCCGCGGGTCATCGGTTTTGGCATATCCAATGCTGAAACATTTGCCGAAGCCTGTCAGTTTGCCAGCGGCGCCATCATCGGCAGTGCATTTGTAAAAGCGCTGGAAGGAAACGAGCCTTTGTCCAAGAAAATTTCTGACTTTATTAATTCGATTTTAACCAACGTGTAATTCGGCTGTTTTTCTTTTGTTTCAGAAAAGTATGTGGCAAGTGATGTTTTGAAACAGGATTTTCAATAAACGCTTTATGTATCTGTCTGCCAAAGGTTTCATTTCTGGTTTTGATACCCGACGTGTTAATGTGTGTTAAATCCTGTTATGGGACATGTTTCATGCGCTAAAGATTGGTTAAATTCAGCAATGTTAAACACTAAACAGAAAATGAAATGATGGAGTACGCAAAAGTGATTTTACCGAAAGTAAGTTTTAGCCGTGACCTTTTTCGGAAAGAATTAGCTAAGTGTATCAATTGGGTTGGTGAATCTGAAAGGATACAACTTAAAAATTGGTGCTACGAGAATTTTATAGAAATGTATCCCGACATTCTGTCCGAAGCTTTTACCAAGAAAGCGGCATGAATGAAACAGTAAAAACTCTTTAACAATGAAAGGCTCTCAAACGAGGGCCTTTTTTAGTTTCTCTAAATAGACCCTTTTAAAGGTTTGAAAATGAAATGGGCTCCGATCTTTTATGATTGGAGCCCATTTCAAACCTGACAGATCAATTACTGTATTTTGTTTATCGCCATTTCGATCCTTCTGATTGATTCAGCTTTTCCAACCAGTTCCAGAATCTCGAACAAGTCGGGACCTGAGCTGCTGCCAACCAAAGCCAGGCGGATGGGTACCATCACCGCGCCAAATCCCCACTCTTTTTCGGTCATGTATGCCGAAAATTTTTCCTTGATGGGTTCAGCTTTCCAATCTTCGATGGTCGCCAGGAAGCCGGCAATAACTCCCAGTTTTTCGCTTGTATCGGCTTTCCATTTCGATTTTACGGTCTTTTCGTCGTAGCTTTCAGGAGCTGCAAAGAAATATCGGCTTTGTTCCCAAAGATCTTTTACAAACTCGCAACGGTCTTTTATTTTGCCCAAAATAGTTTCCAGTTTGGCATCGTCAACCGCAATTCCACGCGAAATTAATTCGGGCTTAAACAGTCCCGCCAGTTCAGCCGATGTTTTTTGTTGTAAATAATGACGGTTGAACCATTTAGCCTTTTCAGGATCAAAGCGGGCACCCGATTTAACCACACGAGAAAGGTCAAAACTTTCGATCAATTCATCGATGGAGAAAAATTCCTGTTCCGTTCCGGGATTCCAGCCCAGCAAGGCCAGCATGTTTACAAAAGCTTCGGGGAAATAGCCATCTTCGCGATATCCCCTCGAAAACTCTCCGGTTTCCGGGTCTTTCCACAAAAGCGGGAATACAGGAAAGCCCATTTTATCGCCATCGCGTTTACTCAGCTTGCCTTTTCCTTCCGGCTTCAGGATGAGCGGCAAATGCGAAAAGCGCGGACGGGTTCCAGCAATGCCCAGCGACTCGTACAATAAAATATGCAGCGGCATTGATGGCAGCCATTCTTCGCCACGGATGACGTGGGTAATCTGCATCAGGTGATCATCGACCACGTTGGCCAGATGGTAAGTTGGCATTCCGTCGGATTTAAACAGCACTTTATCGTCGAGCTGATTAGTGTTGAACGACACGCGGCCGCGAATCAGGTCTTCTTCAACAATTTCACGGTTTTCGGGCATTTTAAACCGGATGACGTAATGCTCTCCGCCAGCCAGTCGCGACTGAACTTCATTGGCAGGTAAATTCAGCGAATTCTTCAACGAATTGCGAGTGTGCAAATCGTACGAAAAAACTTCCTTCCTGGCTTCAGCTTCCTTGCGAAGCTCGTCAAGTTCTTCGGCTGTATCGAAGGCATAGTAGGCAAATCCGTTCTCAATCAGGTAATCAGCATATTTTTTGTAAATCGGTTTGCGCTCGCTTTGGCGATACGGACCAAAATCGCCGCCAAATCCAACTCCCTCGTTGGGCACCAGTCCACACCATTTCAACGATTCAATGATGTATTCCTCCGCGCCCGGAACAAACCGGTTTTGGTCGGTATCTTCAATTCGTAACAGAAAATCGCCGTCGTATTTTTTGGCAAATAAATAATTGAATAAAGCCGTGCGTACACCTCCCATGTGCAGCGGGCCGGTAGGACTGGGTGCAAACCTCACCCTTACTCTTCTTTCCATGATTCTTGCTGATTAAAATTCGCCTCAAAGATAACATTTCTGCACGTGATAAGCCGGAGGAGTACATCAGCATTTTCATTTCAAAGTTGTTGGCTACCCATTTTCTGTTATTAACTGAATTTAAGAATATTTTCAGGCCTATCCCCTGCAATGGCATTTGTAAATAAGCATATATCCATATCTTTGCCCATTATTTTTGGATTACTATTACCAATTAAATTATTCAATGAAAAGATTACTTGCGATTATTGCATTCATTCAGGTTGTAGCGCCTGCACCAGTGAAAGCAGATGAGGGGATGTGGTTGCCGGCCCTGGTTGAGAAACTGAATATTAACCAGATGAAGGAGAAGGGATTCCTGTTGGATGCTAAAGATATATACAGCATTAACAGCTCAAGCCTGAAAGACGCAGTTGTGGCTCTGGATCATGGCTCATGTACGGCAGAGCTTGTTTCTGCCGAAGGATTACTGTTGACCAACCACCACTGTGGTTTCGACGAAATTCAACAACACAGCACCGTTGAGCACGATTACCTGAAAGACGGTTTTTGGGCCAGAAGTAAAGAAGAAGAACTGCCTAATCCTGGGAAAAGCGCTTCTTTCCTGATTCGTTTTGAAGATGTTTCTGATAAGATACTTCCCGAACTGAATGAACAGATGACAGCTGATGAACGCAACAAAAAAGTGCGCGAAATATCATCGAAAATTGAAAAGGAAGCAACAGGCGATACGCATTATGAAGCCCGTGTTCAATCCATGTTCAACGACAACCGTTATTACCTGTTTGTTTACGAAACTTTCCGCGACATTCGGTTGGTGGGAGCGCCTCCGCAGTCGATGGGAAAATTTGGCGGCGATACCGACAACTGGATGTGGCCCCGTCATACAGCCGATTTCAGCATGTTTCGTATTTACTGCGGCAAAGATGGCAAACCGGCGGCTTACTCCAAAGACAATGTTCCGTACAAACCCAAACACCACCTTCCAATTTCACTGAAAGGGTACCAGAAAAATGATTTTGCTATGGTAATGGGGTATCCGGGAAGCACCAACCGGTATAAAACTTCCTACGGAATTGAATACACGATGAATGTAACCAACCCCATCCGTATCAAGGCTCGCAGCGAAAAACAGCGAATTATGGAGGAATTTATGGGGACTTCGCGTAAATCGCGAATCATGTATGCGGCCAAATATGCACGAAGTTCAAACTACTACAAATACAGCATCGGCCAAAATGAAGGCCTCGACAACCTGAATGTTCTGGGGAAAAAACGTCAGCTTGAAGATCGGTTTACGCAATGGGTCAATGCCGATCCACAGCGTAAAGCCAAATACGGCGATGCACTTAGCATGATTGCAAATGCCTACAAAGATCTGGAAGATGAAAAAGCATTTGAATACATGATTGAATCGATGGTTCGCGGGCCCGAAATCTTCTATTTTGCCTATCGGACCCGCCCGCTTTACGATGCCCTGAAGTCGGACAAAAGTTCGGAAAACATCAGTCTGGCCAGCCAACGGGTGAAAGATGGTCTGGATGAATTCTTTAAGGATTACGATTCAACCACAGATCAAAAAATTGCGGCTTCACTTTTCCGTGTTTATCAGGAAAATGTTGCACCGCAATACCATCCTCCATTTTTCAGGGTTGTCAAATCAAAATACGGCAATGATTTTGAAAAATACACCGAAGAGCTCTATGCCAAATCAGTTTTCGGAAGTCAGGAACGGCTGATCAAATTCTTCGAATCGCCAAAGGCCAAAGTACTTGAGAAAGACCCGATTTTCCAGGCCTCACTCGAAATATTCCGGATGATGGGACTGATCAGCGACGAAACCAATAAAACAACTGAAGCCATTGAAAAGGGCAACCGTCTCTTTGTTGGCGGACTGATGGAAATGGAGAAGGATAAAACATTCTATCCCGATGCCAATTCCTCCATGCGTTTGACCTACGGGACAGTTGGCGATTACATTCCGCGCGACGGAGTTAAATACAGCTATTTCACCACGCTAAAGGGATACATCGAAAAAGAGATTCCGGGCGACGATGAATTTGATGTTCCGGCCAAACTGAAAGAACTCTACTTTGCCAGGGATTTTGGTCGCTACGCCGATGTCAGTGGAGAACTTCGTACTTGTTTCACCACCAATAATGACATCACGGGAGGAAACTCCGGAAGTCCGGTTATTAATGCCAAAGGCGAGTTGATTGGAATTGCTTTCGATGGTAACTGGGAAGCCATGAGTGGCGACCTCGCTTTTGAGAACGACCTGCAAAAGTGCATCAATGTCGATATTCGCTTTGTACTCTGGATTATTGATAAAATGGCCGGCGCACAAAATCTTATTGACGAAATGACGATCAGAAATTAAATTTGAAACTGAATAATTCCCGAAAGACCCGTATTTTTGCGGGTCTTTCTTTTTCGGCAGACTATGAATATAACCATTTACACCGACGGTGCGGCACGCGGAAACCCAGGTCCGGGAGGATACGGCGTTGTTTTGCTGGCCGGACAGTTCCGCAAAGAGCTTTCAGAAGGGTTTGAGCTGACCACGAACAACAGAATGGAACTGCTGGCTGTGATCGTTGGTCTGGAAGCCCTGAAGATTGAGAACTCTGTGGTAACTATTTATTCCGATTCGAAATACGTAGTTGATGCCGTTGAAAAAGGCTGGATATGGAACTGGGTCAAAATTCGCTTTAAAGGCAAAAAAAATGAAGACCTTTGGATGCGTTTTTTGAAGATTTACCCGAAGCATCAGGTGAAATTTGTTTGGATAAAAGGGCACGCCAGCATTCCGGAAAACGAACGCTGCGACCAGCTGGCCGTTGAAGCATCCATGCAGCCCCGGCTAAAAAAAGATATTGGTTATCTGGCTACCATCTGATTATTGCAAATACCCGAATCAAAGCATTATTTTTACCATTCAAAATCACGACCGAATGAACGTCCTTTACAGCCTTTCAATCATTTTTTTTTCATTTCTGATCAAGATTGCCAGTCCTTTTAATATTAAGGCTCGTCAAATTTATTCTGGAAGGAAACGTACTTTCCCAGATTTAAAAGCAAAAATCGATCAGGGAAAGCCAGTCATCTGGATTCACTGTGCCTCGCTTGGCGAATTTGAACAGGGAAGGCCGGTTATTGAAGCAATCAGAAGACAACATCCACACTACCAGATATTACTTACTTTCTTTTCTCCTTCGGGATATGAGATCCGCAAAAACTATGAACTGGCAGATTGCATTTGTTATTTACCTGCCGACACGAAACAAAATGCCCGCAAACTAATTGAACTGGTAAATCCAGAGAAAGTCTTTTTCATCAAATATGAATTTTGGTTCCACTACATCAATGAATTAAAAAAACGCGAAATCCCGCTGTATCTCGTTTCAGCCATTTTTCGCGAAAATCAACTCTTCTTTAAGAAGTCATTCATTGGAAACTGGTATCGCAAAATGCTGTTCGGATTTGAGCATTTTTTTGTGCAGGATGAGCAATCAGTGAAACTTTTGAGTACAATCGGGATCAGTAATGTAACCCGCGCCGGCGATACCCGATTTGACCGGGTAGCCGAAATTGCGCGCAGCGGGAAACTTCTGCCTCTGGTCGAAAAATTTAAAGGTAGCAGCCAGTTGGTAGTAGCCGGAAGCACTTGGAAACCCGATGAGGAGATTCTTGCGGAGTACATTCATGCGCATCCGGATGTAAAATTTATTATCGCACCCCACGAAACCAAACGTGCCAATGTCGATCGGTTAATAAACCTGTTGAAAACCCCGGTTATTTGTTATACAGAGGCCAACGAATCGACAGTTATGAACAAGCAAGTGCTGATTATTGATACAATCGGTCTTTTATCAACCATCTATCGGTATGCCGAAATGGCTTACATTGGTGGTGGTTTTGGGGTTGGTATTCACAACACACTGGAAGCGGCAATTTTTGGTATGCCAATCGTTTTTGGCCCCAATTACCTGAAGTTTAACGAAGCCACAAGCATGGAGAAATTGGGGGTGGCTTTTCCTGTTACCAACTACGATTCGCTTAAATCAATCGTTGAAAGCTTACTTTCTGACCCTTCAAAAAGAGCGTTGATCGCCCAAAAATGTACCGAATTTACCCATCAAAACATTGGTGCTACTCAGCTAATTTTTGACAAAGTTTTTAACAAAGCATAAAAACATAAGCCTGATAACCCAACTAATTTTACTCCAGTTATAATTGTCTTTTACTCAGTCTATTTCGGGCTAACACATGTCTTGAATTTCAGAATTCAATTTTCAATTTTGTAAACTTTTTCGAATTGAAAAAATATCAAAAAGCTTAAATTCAATAAATTAACACAGTGAAGTTGATAACTTTCCTAGCTTATTTCAAAATAAGTATTCCTTTTTTTGAAGTGGTGCCTTATCTTGCATACAGCAAAAATAACCCAACGTGAATGAAAATTCCCTCACGTTTACAATCGATTATTAATTTCTAAAGATTAAAATTTTTGGTGTATGGCATTCAAAAATGTGGCAATCGAGCCTCAAACAGCTAAAAAAACTTATTCCCAGGAAGAAGCTTTTCAGGCATCTCTGAAATACTTCAAGGGTGACGACCTTGCAGCAAGGGTATGGGTAAACAAGTACGCATTGAAGGATTCGTTCGGCAATCTCTACGAACTTACTCCTGACGATATGCACCGGCGCCTGGCATCGGAAATTGCACGTATCGAAAAAAACTACGAAAATCCGCTGACGGAAGATGAAATCTTCGAGCTGATGAAAGACTTTAAGTACATCGTTCCTCAAGGCGGTCCCATGACAGGCATTGGCAACGATTACCAAATTGCATCTCTTTCCAACTGTTTTGTGATAGGCAACGAAGGGAATTCCGATTCGTACGGGGGGATCATGAAAATTGACCAGGAACAGGTTCAGCTGATGAAACGCCGTGGTGGGGTAGGACACGACCTTTCGCATATCCGTCCCAAAGGATCACCGGTAAAAAACTCGGCCCTTACTTCAACCGGCATTGTTCCGTTCATGGAACGCTATTCCAATTCGACACGCGAAGTGGCACAGGATGGCCGCAGGGGAGCATTGATGCTTTCGGTGTCCATTAAACATCCCGATGCCGAATCATTCATTGATGCCAAACTGGAGCAGGGAAAAGTGACAGGTGCCAACGTCTCGGTTAAAATTCACGACGATTTTATGCGTGCTGTGGAAAACGGCGAGAAATACCAGACTCAATATCCCATTGATTCTAACGACCCCAAATACGTTCGTGAGATTGATGCATCAGGTCTTTGGAAAAAGATCGTTTACAATGCCTGGAAATCTGCCGAACCCGGAATCCTTTTCTGGGATACCATCATCAAAGAATCAGTACCGGATTGTTATGCCGATTTAGGATATAAAACAATATCAACCAATCCCTGCGGTGAAATTCCCCTCTGTCCATACGACAGCTGCCGGTTGATTGCAGTAAATCTGTTTGCCTATGTCGAAAATCCATTTACGCCAAAAGCTAAATTCAATTTTGACCTTTTCAAGAAGCACGTTGGACTTGCCCAACGCATGATGGACGATATCATTGATCTCGAGCTGGAAAAGATCGACGGCATCATCGAAAAAATTGATGCAGACCCCGAAAATGAAGACATTAAACACATTGAACGATCAATGTGGGTAAAAATTCGTACCAAAGCAAAAGAAGGACGCCGCACCGGAGTGGGGATCACTGCTGAAGGCGATATGCTTGCTGCACTTGGCTTACGCTACGGATCGGACGATGCAACCGACTTCAGCGAAGAAATTCATAAAACCGTTGCACTGGAGGCTTACCGCTCTTCAGTAAATATGGCCAAGGAACGCGGAGCATTCACCATTTACAGTACCGAACGCGAAAAAAATAACCCGATGATTAAGCGGCTTCGGGCTGAAGATGAACAACTTTATCAGGATATGGTGAAATACGGACGCCGCAATATCGCCCTGCTTACCATTGCACCAACCGGAACAACCAGTTTGATGACCCAAACAACTTCAGGAATTGAACCGGTATTCATGCCTGTTTACAAACGCCGCCGCAAAGTAAATCCAAACGATAAGAATGTGAAAGTGGATTTTGTTGATGAAGTAGGCGACTCGTGGGAAGAATACGTGGTTTTCCACCACAAATTCAAAGAATGGATGGAAGCCAATGGACTGCACCTTAAGAAAAATATTTCGCAGGAAGATTTAGATGCTCTGGTAGCCAAATCACCCTATTATAAAGCCACTTCCAATGATGTGGACTGGATGAGTAAAGTACGCATGCAGGGCCGCATTCAGAAGTGGGTAGATCATTCCATCAGCGTAACCATTAACCTCCCTTCAGATGTTGATGAAGAGCTGGTTGGCAGGCTTTACTTTGAAGCCTGGAAAAGCGGGTGTAAAGGGGTTACCGTATATCGCGACGGGTCACGTTCAGGCGTTTTGATTTCGAATAAGAAAGAAGAGGAAGAAGTAAAGAAAGACAGCCCATTCCCAACCAAACGTCCTACTATTCTCGATGCTGATGTCGTTCGTTTCCAGAATGCAAAAGACAAATGGGTAGCTTTCATCGGTACGATCGATGGACGTCCCTACGAAATCTTTACCGGGTTATCCGATGATGAAGATGGAATTCTTCTGCCCCGGACAATTACCAGTGGAAAAATTATCAAAAGCACCGAACCTGACGGCAGCAAGCGTTACGATTTTCAGTACCTCAACAAACGTGGTTACAAAACGACCATTGAAGGGTTATCATACAAGTTTAATCCGATATTCTGGAACTATGCCAAACTGATTTCGGGAATATTACGTCACGGAATGCCTATCCACAAAGTGGTCGACACGGTTACCAGCCTTCAGCTGGATAATGACAGCATCAACAGCTGGAAAGCAGGTGTTGCCCGCGCTCTGAAAAAATACATCCCGGACGGAACTGTTGCCGAAGGAGCTATTTGCGGCGAATGCGGATCGAAGAATGTGATTTACCAGGAAGGGTGCCTCACTTGTCCCGATTGTGGCTCGTCAAAATGCGGATGATCTGTAAGAAATATCCTTACCTTACTTGTCAAAAACCAAAAATGCAGAAGGCTGTCCGCAACGACAGCCTTCTCTTTTTATGGGGATTAGAATTCTTACAGGACTCTTTGAAAACCTAACTTGGTCAAAAACTCGGTGAATTTTTCCTTTGAAACAAAGTGATTGGAATGCTTGCCTTTTAGCACAATAAGTTTCTCCTTTTTCGAATATTTTTCCACAAAATTGATGTTAATTATTTCACTTCGGTTTATTCTGAAAAATTCGGGAAAATCCTGCAGTTGCTTTTCGTGCATTCCGATGTTTGACAGCGAAACAATTTTTCGCTCATTTTGAAGGTAAATATATGACATTCGCCCATCCGCTTCAATCCAAACAATGTCTTTAATTTCAATTACTTCGGTGTATCGTAATCCTTCAATAGTTATTCGCGACAACCTGGAATCCGGCTTAATAATACCAATTTCACTGCCAATTTTATTGGCTAATTCACCTATCCGAAATTCTACCAGTGATTCTTTAACCCTACCGACTGCTTCAGCAAGTTTATATTTGTTGACAGGCTTTTCCAGGAAATGAATGGCTTTATACTCGAAAGCCTTGGCATAATATTGCCTTTCAAAATGAGCAGTAACTATAATCAATTGGAAATTAAGTCTATTCCGGCTTTTTAGCGAATCGAGCAATTCAAAACCTGTGCGGCCTTCATTTTCAAACTGAATATCCAGTAAAACCAAATCCGGAGAAACTTCTTCGATCAGCATCTCTGCCTCCTGCAACGATACCGCCTTCCCCACGATTTTAACCCATGGAGCTACCTCTGCTAACAGCATTTCGATGGTGCTGAGATAATCAGCCATGTCTTCAACTATAATGGCCTTAATTTCACTGTTCATTGTCTGTTAATTATTATTTTAATCATAGTTCCAAGTTCATTACTCTCGGTTTGGGTTTCAATTCCAAAGCCCAACTGATTTAAAAGTCTGATTCTCTGAAACGTTAACTCTTTTCCTCTGGAAGTGTAGCGCATTGGCGACTTTTTAATCAACCGCTCAGCATTCTGAATCCCAATACCATTATCGCGGACTGTAATGACTATTTTCCCATCAATTTTTTCCAGAATAAGCTGCATCAGACCATGTCTCTTTGACGGAAGAATTCCATGCCGGATTGCATTTTCAATGAAAGGCTGGATCAACATTGGAGGAATAAATTCATTCTCAACATCAAATCCGTCACTTATTGTTACTTCAAAATCAAACTTTCCGGGGTTAATCACCTGCTGAAATTCAACAAACTCACGCAATAATTTTAATTCAGAAGAAATTGGCACTTGTCCTTCCTTGTCTTTTGGGCTTTTAATGCTTCCAGTTCCCAATGAGGCTTCGAGAAAATCTCTGATAAGTTCGGCCAGTTTCACCAGATAATCGTTGGCTTTAGAAACATTGGTTTTCAAAATCATCGATTGTATTGAGGCCAGTGCATTAAAAATAAAATGCGGATTCATTTGCGACTGAATAGCCTGCATCTGAAAAACTTTGGCTTCACGGCTTGCCCTTTTCATCTGCAAAAGTGTAGCTCCAAGTGAAATAATTCCGATGAGTGAGATAAGTGCAAATATGGTTGGGAAAAACCACGCTTGCCTGTAAATGGCCATTCGTACCCTAATTCCAATGTCGGTCTGAGCCGGAACAGATAGTGGCAATCCCTTTATTCTGGCACGAACCTCAAATTTTGTCAGCCCATCTTCCAATCCTGAAATTACCGCATAATCCTCTTCCTGCCAGGCCGACCATACTGTATCGTGTTCCAGTTTCCACGAATACTGAACCGGATTGGGCCGGTTAAAACAGATTGTTTCAAAAGTAATAACCGCCGAATTCTGATTACGGGGCAGCTCAATGTTTGTTGAGGTAAATGGAAGCTTTTGCCCATTGCACTTGTCAATGCGTAATTTTTGGCTATTTATACCAATTTTCAGTTTATCCGGTTCGAGCTTCACCAATTCGGTGCTGGTTGTGAGCCAAACATTCCCTTTCGAATCGGTATAGGCGCCGTCCTGTCCGGGTTCAATTCCTGTAAAACCGTTTTTCTCGTTGAAGAGGTGCAGCACCACCTCTCCATTTCTGTAGTATTTCTGTAAATCCATCAGGTAAATACCATATGGCTGACTGGCAATCAGCCAGGTGCTGTCGATAGGTTCCAGCATATTTACCACATCACTTAGCTCATCTCGTTCTATTTTGCAAAGTGAGTCGTTTTTGGCGTCGTACCAGTAAAGTCCGTTTTTTGTACCAAACCATGTCCTTCCGGTGTAGTCATTCCTTTGTGAATATACCCCTGCATTGTCGTCACCGGGCTTATAATTTTTCAGGCTGTTGGTTTCCCAGTTGTACCGGGCTAGACCTGCTCCTCCACCCAACCAATAGTGACCTGAAGTGTCTTTCCCGATTGTGAGTACATTTTTCCCCACATCCAGACCTGACTTTTCGTCTATTATCCTGACCTTCTCCCGGTTGGCATCAAAAGCTACAGCCCCTTTTCCCCGGCCACCCCAAATTAAATCGCGTTCCGTATCGTAAAAAGTGGATAGATATATTTGTTCCCCTTTCTGTTTGAAAAGTGCGCCATCCTTCATTAATATTCCAAAGGCATTAGGAAAGAAAAGCCTTCCGCGCTTATCAATCGATGGATGAAAATAAAAGTCAGCAACCCTGTTGGTGTAAGAGCTCGGGTAATGCTCAATTTTATCTCCGTCGTATTTATACAATCCGTATAAATACGACGAAAACCACAGTGCTCCGTCCTTATCTTCAACAGCAGCCCATATTTGTGGTAAAAACTCTTGTTTGTATGCACTGAATGCACTTCCAAAGGGCTGATAAAACCCGTCTTCGGAACCGACCCAAAAATTGCCTTCCCGATCGAGGAGGGCATAACTGGTATAAATACCCTCAAAAACATTGTATTCGATACGAGTGGGAGTAATCAAATAGCTACTGTGAGGAAGGCTCACACAGACATACGGCAAAGTTTCCTGAAGCCCGGTATTCCCGATAATCTTTCCATCTCTTATCCTTGCCAGATTAATAATTTTACCTGCCTGATAATTTTTTATATCGAAATTATAGATGTCCTCTGTATCAATCTCTTTACGAGTATTTTCACTAAAAAGCACCTTGTTCGTCCCTGGGAAAAAATGAATAAAGCTGTTATTCTGATGAATGACTTCTGATTTTCCGTCTTTCACACGGTACAATAAATTACCGATTGCCAGCAGCAATACATCCTCCTCTTTCTCATATTTTAATTCCACATGAGGAACTGTCGTGCTTTTAGGAAAATCGGCCAGGAGTGCGGTAACACTATCCTGCTCAATACAATGAATACTTACTTTGAAATCTGAATTTTGTAATTTAGCAAACCACATTCTTCCCCGGGAGTCGGCAGCCATCCATGTATTGAGGACATCATCGATTTCGAAAAATTTCAGGTTATTTCCATCAATCCGTAAGATTCCGGTAATCGTACTGGCCCAGATACGCCCGAAACTATCTTCACAAATCTGTTTGATATGGTCGTTTGCAATTTCGGGGAACTTCCTGGATGTGTAGCTTACAAATTTCTCACCGTTAAAGCAATTTAATCCCGCTTTGGTGCCAACCCATATATAGCCACGGCTATCCTGAAATATACTAATTACCTGCATTTGCGAGAGACCATCACGAAGGGTATAATGCCTGTATCGTGGCAGTGTGAGTTTTGATTGGGCTCCAGCCCCAGCCCACCAAACCGTCAAAAATAGAATGAAGATTAAACGGGTTAGCATAAAGGTAAAAATAGAAATTTTTCGCAAAAAACCTAACACTGATTGAGCGATAAAAACCCTATTTGACCTCTCTGTTTGTTGAAAAATTAACCTAATTTCTTCTAACTTAAATTCTGATTCATGTCAAAAATCAGATCATTCATGCAAAAAATCAATATGGTTCATGTATGAAATATTGCATGACGCCTCACTTATCATTACATTTAAAAACATAGATTCAAAAAGACTTCAATCGTTCCATTTGCAAAACCTTATGTAAAAATGTACAAAATCGAAATAGCTTTCCTCCTGCTTTTTATCTTCGTTAGTTGCCAAAAAGACCCAGAGCCCATTTTCGAACTATCAGTTCCTACCCTAAAATTCGATGCTGCTGGAGGCCATCAGGTAATTTCAGTTACCAGTAATCTGGATTGGAATGTAGAAACTTCTGGTGAAGATTGGATTAGTACGGATCAAAATAGCGGATCGAAGAATGGAAAGATAACTGTCACTATTTCTGAAAACAAATCAATTGAACCAAGAATGACTGTTTTAAAAATCAAGGCTCAAAATCTAACTCAATTAGTTTCAATTTCTCAAACCGGAGCATTGGCTCTATTAACTATTGATAAAACTATTGAAAATATTGAGTCCTCAAATGGGTCATTTACTCTTGGTGTGACTACTAATGGGGCAAACTGGAGCACCAGCGGAGTACCGAGCTGGATTACACTTAGCCCGGCAAACGGCACTTCTTCTGGTCAGCTAACCATCAGCTATCAGTCAAATACTCTGGCCGTATCCAGAAATGCAACGATAACCTTCACCTCCGGGACAAGTTCAAAGTCTCTGACCATCACACAGGCTGCAGCTTCCGCAACATTAAGCCTTGACAAAACCAGCGAAAATGTGAATTCGACAGCAGGAAATTTTACTGTTGATGTGACCACTAATGGGGCAAACTGGAGCACCAGCGGAGTACCGAGCTGGATTACACTTAGCC
>CAYRBM010000034.1:0-24009 GCA_964422425.1 uncultured Odoribacter sp. | reverse complement strand
CGCTTGCAGCCTCCCGAAATGCAACAATCACCTTTACTTCCGGAACCAGCTCAAAATCGCTGACCATCACTCAGGCTGCTGCTAATACAGTTTTACAAATAAATATTACAAAAAAACAGATTGGGTATCAAGCAGGAAGCCTATCGATTGAGGTAACTACAAACAATGCTGAATGGAATATTACCGGGCTACCTGTCTGGATTAACGCCAATCCTTTGCAGGGTGATAAAAGCGGACCCATTACACTTAACTATCAGGCGAATACCCTGAAAGAAAAACGGTCGGCACAGATTGTGTTTTCAGCCGGGAATGTTTCACAGACCCTTTTGATTGAACAACTAACATCAATTGATGCTAATGATGGAGGAAACTGGTAATGAAAATGAAACATTTTTTTAAGTACTTACTTTTGGGCTTGTGCGGATTATCAACACAAACTTGCCAAAAAAATGAAATTTCAGAAAATCAGATTCAATCTAAACCATTCAATTTGTCTCTGTTGGCACAACCCGTTTCTGAACAGACCAAAGCAGCCTATCTTGGGCTAGACTTTGCGTGGGAAGCTGGCGATCTGGCAGCCATTATAGCCCCCAATAATTTGTATTCGCCTCTATCTCTTGATACTTTGTCGGCTGGCAAGAAGGTTGGAATGTTTAAAGGAACTTTAAATGGATGGGAAGGTGAAAAGGAGATTTACATGATTTATCCATGGTCGGCTGATGGTAAAGAAAGGTTTAACCAAGCCAATAATAGCTATGATTTTAGTTTAAGCGAAATTCAAAGCAGTGCTGACCAAACCCTGAATAATAAGGATAACGCACGCTATTCTTTAATGCTTGGCAAAACTAAAACTGGCCCAATTGCGAATCTAAACATTGAGCTCAACCAGATGATGTGTTTTATCGATTTTAAGATTTCCAATGCAGGAAGCTATACCGTGAGAGAAATTCAGATGGAAAGCAGCGATTCTGTCTTTATCAAATCCGGCACATTCAACCTTTCAGATTTTTCATTTACCCCCGGTAAAAAAGTAAAAAAACTTTGTGTTGTGAACAATATTGGCTACCAACCCAGTGATATTACACTCCCAATTACAATATTCCCGGTTAATCTAAGTCCTTCCGGGTTAAACAAAGAGATTTTTGCCGATGTCATTGCGGAGGAGAATACTTCAGGCCAGCTAAAGTTATTCAGGTTTAACAAGGGGGTCCCTTCAAAGGCTTACGAAAGGAACACGCGATATCAGGCACTCCTTGACTTATCAACTGTAACTCCAATACCCTATCAAAACGAGTTATACATTAGTCAGTCGGTACAAAACGCAACTTATCTTGAAAGCTCGTTTACAGTTAACATCCATACAAACGGGCAGAAATGGTCAGCATCTGATATCCCCGACTGGGTTACCCTAAGCCGCAGTTTTGATGCAACAAGTTCTGACATCACAATTAAGGTGAAAACCAACACCCACTTTTTGCCGCGGACCGGAACAATCACTTTCTCGGCAGGAAATGAAAGAAAGACCTTAACCATCGATCAGGCTCTTAACTCCGAAGTGGCTGGTGATAAAGCAGCTTTGGAAGCCTTCTTTATAGCAGCAGGGGGCGAAAACTGGACGAACAAAACCAATTGGTTGAGTGACAAACCGCTGAATGAATGGTGCTACATAACCACCGATAGTGAAACCGGCAGGGTAAATTCTTTAGCCATTAGAAATTCTGAAAACCTGCGAGGTTATATGAGTGAAGAGGTTTATAAGTTGACAGAATTAAAAGAACTTTATTTGTTTAACATGGAACCTCAAACTTTTAGAGTTGAACCAACTTCCGGAATAAAAAATCTTCAAAAACTGGAATTTCTTTATCTGGAATTAACCTCTAATATACCAAACGAAATATTCGATTTAATTAACCTTACCTATTTACAATTAAGAGGTCTGCCAATTTTTAATATTAAATTGATTGGCAAAGAACGATTTTCAAATCTTATCAATTTAAAAGAACTTATATTGTATGCAGATATCGGTTCTGAATTTCCATCAGGTATTCTGTCATTAAAGGGTTTGGAAAAACTTAGTTGTGGTGGTTCTAATGTGGAATTGCCAGATCAATTCTATGAACTAACAAATTTAAAATGGATCAATGTTGGATACAAACTAAGGTTTTCAGATAAAATCGGGAATTTAAAAAAGCTGGAATTTTTAAATGCACAAAATATAACGGGTGAGCTAACGAGAGAATTTTTTACTTTGTCAAAATTAAACTGGGTTTGGATTGGAAGTACGTTATCCAATCCTGATTTAATCGGAATGATTTATCCCGAAATTTCATGCATGACCAATCTTAATGTTTTTCAGATTGTCAATTGTAACATCACAGGAAACCTGCCTAAAGAGCTCGCCAACCTCCCTCTTCAACAATTCCGTTGTGACGGGAACCGGCTGAGTGGGAAAATTCCGTTTGAAGTCACCAATCATCCCAACTGGGATACCTGGAGCCCAAATCGATGGGTACTGCCCCAACAGGATGGGTATAAACTGGAAATCGATAAATATGTGAGCACTGATTTTTCGGAAGAAGGAAAAATTGTTAAGCTTCATGCGGCGACACGGGGGAAGGGAATTGACATAGTTGTATTGGGCGATGGTTTTGTGGATAAGGAAATCGGACCTGGGAAAATTTATGACTTGACAATGGAAAAATTCAAGAATAGTTTCCTCGAACTTGAACCCTTTAAAACTTACAAGGATTATTTCAATGTGTATATGGTTAAGGCGGTTTCAAACGAACATGGTGTATCGGACGAAGGGAACAAGGTTGATACCAGGTTTGGCACACTAACATCGCAGAATTATTTACCTACCTACGATATGGAGAGAGTACAAAAGTTTGTTGACAGCCTTGGGTTAGACAACAGCCATATAAGTTTAATAGCAAATTCCTATTCCATTGCGGCAAATTCTGCAATACTTCCCGATCCAAATACGGGATTAGTAAAAACAATCGCTTTGGTAGGATTAAATACCAATACGTATGAAATTAACCACGAAGCAGGAGGGCATGGTTTTGGCCTTTTGGCTGATGAATATATGTTTATCGGAAATGAGCAATTCCCTGTTCAGGAAATTGAGCCAACCAAATTTAATCAGGAAAAATATGGAATTTTCACGAATGTCGATTTTACTTCCGACCTGTCGAAAATCAGATGGGCCCACATGGTCAACCATCCAAAATACAAAGGAATTGTAGGAGCCTACGAAGGAGGATTATATTATTACAAAGGTGTCTGGCGGGCTGAACACCTCAGCATTATGGGCTATCAAATCAATCTGAACTACTTTAATGCCCCCAGCCGCGAAGCGATTGTAAAACAAATAAAAAAGCAGGCCGGAGAAACCTACTCGTTCGATGAATTTGTAACAAACGACAAAATGGAAGTAATTATTGATTACACAAAATCGGCAATTATTCCTGATAAAAATTACAAACACTATCCGCCGAGGATAACGTACACCAATAAATAACTAGCGATCAACTCAAACAAATGAAAAATGAATCTAAATAAGCTTCTGAAAACATTACTTTTTGCAGGTTTATTCCTCATTCCAAATATTTTATCGGCTAAGGAATACAGGGTTACCATAAAAGGTGAAATGCTAAAAAGTGCAACATCCGAAGCTGGTTATTCAACCACTGTATCTGGTATTCCAACTATTGTTGAGGATAAACCAAGCCAGATAGTTCTTGAATTGCAGGATATTCTACTTGAAACAGGGTCGGTAATTTCAAATGCCATAGTTTTAAATGCAGTGAATATTCTGGTTCCTGAGGCAAAATTGGTTTCTGGTGGTTTTGATAAGGAATTCGAGATTCCCATTGGAATACTTACATATAGGGGCACAATTAACGAAACTGAAAATTTGAATTTATGCTTTACGCGTAACGGAATTGTTGGTAATTTCAGTGTGTCGGGCAAAGATTATAGCATAAAGCCAGCGAACGGGGAGCCTTTTGACAAAAACAGCCGCCAGCATTTAATTACAGAGGTGAAAACTCAGGAATGCGGCGATAACTGGTGTAAAACTGATGTAAGTAAAATACCCAAGGAGATAACCGAATTGATGGCAAAATCGGGTGAACCTCAGTTAAAATCTACTCAAGCTCCATTAATAGCAAGAGTGGCTGTTGAAACTGATTACGAGACTTAAGAAGGCTTTGGAAAAGATTCGTTGAAAACTGCGGCCTGGATTTTATCTGTTATTTCCAATTCTTCGCAATTATTTGAGAAAGAGATTGGCATTAAACTGGAAGTCAGTAATATTAAAGTTTGGACCACCTCTGATGATCCTTTTAATCAAATTGGGCTACAGATGTTTGGTGAATTCTATGACCATGTTAATGAAGATTGGAAGAATATAAATAGAGACGTGGCCATTCTTTTGATAAAACCTGCAAATAGATTATCTGGAGGTATGGCAATGCTCGATGCTCTGGGGAACATAAGCAATTCTATAATGATTGCAGGCGAAAATGCAATTAGTCATGAACTTGGACACATTTTTGGTTCGCCTCATACTCACAGTTGTTATTGGCCTGCAGGGCCTAATGGTACATTAGGCCCTATCGACCGGTGTACTTCCACTGAAGGAGATTGTTGGAATGGTGAAATCATACGTCAGGAAGGAACAATTATGAGTTATTGTGATCCTCGGAAAAATACTTTTGGACCTTATGTGCAAAACCTGATACGAGCGCGAGCACATTTAAAGCTTGGTGGAATTGAACCTCCCAAGCATACAATATTAGGAAAAGTATTTTGCGATGGGAAAGGCCTTTCAGGCGTACAAATAAAGGCATTAGCTAATAACATAGAATATTTCTCAAAGACAAATGAAAATGGAGATTACGCGATACAATTGTCAGACAACTTGTATAACATTTATGCAACTTTACCTAATTATGTATTTTATCCTTCGAACAGTCAAACCGAATATGTTCCGGTAAATTTATCAGAAACGAATGCAAATGAGGTTAATTTCAATGCATATAAACTTGAAAAAGACCTGTTTGAACCTGATGATGATTTGACTTTGGCAAAAGAAATAAGCATTGATGGAATAATTAATAAACATAGTATTCATATCGGCAGCGACATTGATTTTGTTAAATTTAAGGCCGAAGTTGGTAAAACATATCACATTGTAATTCAGTCAATTTTATTGAATCAACATTCTTTTAGGATTTGTGATAACGCTGGAATTGAACTTACCACTGCTGCCTCTAAAATTGTCTGGAAAGCCGAAAAAACAGGAAATTATTTTATCAAAGTTTCCGGAACTACAGGAAATTATTCTCTTTCAATAAATAACGTTTTCTCGGAATTAAATTTAGGATTACCCGAAGCCATGTTTCCATCAGTCGATTGGGGTGATTACGATTTTGATGGAGATCTTGATCTTTTGCTCTCAGCAAATGATAAAAGTTATTCTTATTCAACATCGTTGTATAAAAATGAAAATTATAATTTCATTAAAGTTGACCCTTTTTTTAATAATGTAACGGGGGAGTACAGATTTCCCCGTTGGATTGATATTGATAATGACGGAGATTTAGATATACTCTTAGGTGAAAAAAATAATATATCTGTTTTTATAAATTTCGGTGGGCAATTCATGTCTAAAAAAATTCTTCATGAATTTAATGGCCAAATCCACGCTATGGATATTGGTGACTATAACAACGATGGTGCTACAGATATTTTGTTTGCATCGGATAATAGTCCTAATATTCAAATTCTTAAAAATCATAACGGTGCGTTCGAAATATTGACAACAAACATTCAAAAAATAATTTTCGGCAGTCTAAAGTGGCAGGACTTTGACTGTGATGGTGATTTAGACATTATTGTATTTGGCTCCTTAGTTGGAGACAGTTCAAAGGGATTTTCCACAAAACTCTACAAAAATGTTAACGGGGAATATATTGATTCTGGGATACAGCTTGAAAGCATTTCTGACTGGCCGGATTTAAGTTTTGGTGATTATGACAGTGATGGTGATCTGGATATTGCTTTTGCAGGACTTTCTGAAAAGGGAATGATTACTGGAATTTATGAAAATTTTAGTGGACTTTATAAATTGAAAAACACAGGTTTTAAAGGATTAAGATCAGCATCAATTGACTGGGCAGATTTTGATAACGATGGAGATTTAGATTTAGTTGTTTCCGGAAATAAAAACTATAGCTGCCCAGATCCATATACTGCAATTTATGAGAATAAATTGAATGTTTTTGAAGAAGCTTCATTTTCTAAAGCCCTGCCACAAGTTGAAATTAGCCAAGCTACTTGGGTAGATTTAAACCTCGATAATTCTATTGATTTATTCCTTATTGGCGAAAGCCCAAATGGGATAAGTCAAAGTATCCTGCTAAATGAAAGTCGTATTAAAAACAGTTCACCATTGGCTCCTTCGGAGTTGAATGCTCAAATAATTGACAATAAGGTTTCATTGACATGGAAGGCTACTACAGATGATAAAACTCCTTCAAAGGGATTATCCTATAATTTACGAATTGGGACTACTCCTGGTGGAGTAGATATCGTTTCGCCTATGTCAGAAATTGGGCGTGGACGAAGACTGATCCCTGATAGAGGAAATGTTGGTAACATTTTAACAAAACAATACAACCTAATTAGAGGTGGAACATACTATTGGAGTGTTCAAGCTATCGATAATAGCCTAGCTGCCTCTGAATGGGCTCCTGAAAAATCATTCATGATTACTGCAGAGAATAAACCTGTGGCGTATGCGGGCCAAGACTTTAATATTGGAGAATTTGAATTAGTAACATTAGATGGATCTTTATCTTATGATTTAAACGAAATGCCGTTGACTTTCAATTGGATTGCCCCAGAGGGGATTAATCTAAGTTCTACTTCTGTTGCCAAGCCAACATTTTGGGGACCCCAAGTTGATAAAGATACAACAATCAAATTTGGACTAACTGTCAGTAACGGAACATTGACATCGACATTAGATGAAGTATTTGTGACCATAAAAGCGAAACCAATCGCTAATGCAGGTCCTGATTTAGTCGTTAAAGAGGGTGAATCCGTAACATTAGAAGGAAGCTTATCATATGACCCTGGGGGAGAAGCTATCAGAGAATATATTTGGTTATTTCCTCCTGAAATTATAACAACTTCAAGATATGGTCCGAAGCAAATCTTTGTTGCTCCTGAGGTTGATAAAGATACTGAATTCATGATTGTTCTTTATGTTAGCACAAAATCCTTAATGTCTTTACCTGATGTAATAAAACTTACTGTAAAGAATATTAGTAAAGCACCAGTTGCCAATTCAGGAACCGATCAAACAGTAAATGAAGGAGCAACAGTTGCATTGGATGGTTCTGCATCTTCTGATCTAGATGGAACCCCGCTAACTTACCAATGGACTGCTCCAATAGGAATCTCTTTAAGTTCAACTACCATTGCAAAGCCAAGCTTTACTGCACCGGAAGTAACACAAGATACTCCATATACCTTTACTTTGGTGGTATCTAACGGAACAGCAAGTTCAACAGTTGATCAGGTGGTGATTACAGTGAAGCATGTGAACAAAGTTCCAATTGCCAATTCTGGTCCTGATCAAACTGTGAACGAAGGGATTGCAATTAACCTCGATGGTTCAGCATCTACTGATCCCGATGGTACAGCACTAACTTACCAATGGACTGCTCCAGCAGGAATCACTTTAAGTTCGAATACAATTGTAAAACCAACCTTTACTGCACCGGAAGTAACACAAGATACTCCATACACCTTTTCTTTGGTGGTATCTGACGGAACAGCAAGTTCAACGGTTGATCAGGTGGTGATTACAGTGAAGAACGTAAACAAAGCGCCAACAGCCAATGCCGGTACTGACCAAACTGTTAACGAAGGCGCAGTTGTTACTTTGGATGGAAGCTTTTCATCGGATGCAGATCAGGATAATCTGGCTTACAAATGGTTGGCTCCTGAAGGTATAGTTCTCAGCTCCTTGTCAGCACAAAAGCCAACTTTTAATGCACCTGAGGTAACAAAAGATACACAGTTTACTTTTTCGCTGATTGTCAACGACGGAAAAATTGATTCACCATCTTCTATAGTGAAAATAAACGTTTTGAATGTAATAAAAGTTGGTAAAGACAACCTGGAAGAAAATGTGTTCAAAGCATATCCGAATCCAACGAAGGGTGAGATTTTCTTTGAGTTAAAAGAAACGACAACAGAACCATATCAATTTCATATTTTTAATTCCAATGGAGAAATTGTTCTGACAAAAACAATCGAGAGCCTGACCAAGTTTTCCATAAATATTTCAGATTGTGCTCCAGGTGTATATTACTTTCAAGTAAAACTGAAAGATAAAAGCTATTCAAATAAAATTGTTTTGTTACCTCGAATATTTTAGAAAACCTCCAAAGAATTTCCCTCTTTCCATCCAAATTACTATCTTGTTTAGGCAGTCATGATTATATGGCTGTCAAAACAAGATTGTAATTTATGATTTCGGAAAGTAGTCTGGAAAAGCTAAAGATTCTGGCTGGTGCAGCCAAATATGATGTGTCGTGTGCTTCAAGCGGGACTAAGCGGAGCAATGTGAAAGGCGGAATTGGTAATGCTTCGGCCTGGGGTATTTGCCATAGTTTCACCGAAGACGGACGGTGCATCTCGCTGCTGAAAATCATGCTCAGCAACCATTGCATTTACGACTGTGCCTACTGCGTCAACCGCAAAAGCAACGATGTGCCCCGCACCTCGTTCACTCCTGACGAAATTGCTACCCTGACCATCGAATTTTACCGACGCAATTACATCGAAGGACTTTTTCTGAGTTCGGGCGTTTTGCGAAATCCGGATTATACCATGGAGCGGCTGGTCGCTGTGGCCAAAAAACTGCGGACCGAACATCGTTACGGTGGTTACATTCACCTGAAAACCATACCGGGAGCTAGTCAGCAGCTGATTGCAGATGCAGGCCGATGGGCCGACCGGCTAAGCATAAACATTGAAATTCCTAGTGAGAACAACCTGAAATTACTTGCTCCTGAAAAGGATTACAAAAGTGTGCTTGAACCGATGAAAATCATTTCAACCAACATCCTTGAATCGAAGGAAGAACGCCGTAAACATCGCGGAGCGCCACTTTTTAGCCCGGCGGGACAAAGCACCCAGCTCATTATTGGCGCTACCAACGATACCGATCAAACCATCCTGAAACTGGCTTCAGCCCTTTACACAAGGCGCGATCTCAAGCGGGTCTATTATTCAGGCTATATTCCGGTTAATGCCTACGATAGCCGCCTTCCTGCGTTGAGTGCTCCGCCCCTGCGGCGCGAACATCGCTTGTATCAGGCCGACTGGCTGATGCGATTTTATGGCTTCAAAAATAATGAGATTGTAAACGAGGAAAATCCTAACCTCGATTTGGAACTCGACCCCAAAGTGAGTTGGGCTTTGCGCAACCCGCATTTGTTTCCGGTTGATGTTAATACGGCAGATCCCCTTATGTTACTTCGGGTTCCGGGTATAGGAACTCATTCTATCCAACTCATTGTTATGGCGCGAAAGCACCAGCGGCTCAATTCTGCCCACTTGCAGAAAATGGGTGTAGTGATGAAACGCGCCCGATACTTTATTACCTGTAACGAATTGCGTGCACAAAACGTTCAGGACCTGAAGCCTGAGATTGTTCGCCAACTGCTGCTCGAAAAGAAAACATCTACCGATGCTTCTGTTCAGCTAAAACTGTTTTATCCGGTAATGCCGGCACTAATCAGGTAATCAGTATTAAGTCGCAGTAAATCAGTTTATAAATCCATCAGTAACCAAACGCTATCAATGAATGTTTTCTCCTTTGATAATACGTTCGAAGGTCTGTTGACACTTGTTTTTGACAGCTACCAGCGCAAACAGTTTCCCGATGAAATACTTTCAGGAGAAGGAAGCCAGAATGTGTTGTTTGGCTCTACCATCCAGGTAATTACGGATGAGAGCAAAGCTGAGCGCGTTTGGATGGGTATTGTCAGAAAATCGTCAGAAGAAAATGCCCACCGCATCTACCGGGTATTTCTGGCCGGGCAACCTGATACGCCCCTGCTGCTTGTAAAATACATTCGCCTGATTGTGGATTCGGTCAAAAATGAAGAGACAAATTTTGCGATACCTATCGTTGTTGAAATCAATAAACTCCATCAAAAAGTATGTAAAGAAGCCCATCGTATTAACATGTTTACCCGTTTCCAAAAAACGGTGGAGGATAGCTATTACGCTTCGTATGCCCCCCTGTATGATGTGCTTCCGCTGTGTATCCCTCATTTTCGCGACCGTTTTGCCGATCAGACCTGGATCATTTACGATTTAAAACGCAATTATGGATTTTTGTACGACCAGAAAGATGTTTCGCGTGTGGTGTTCAGCGAGTTGAGAGTGAATACTCAAACCGGACAACTTCACTCCTCATTGCTGGCCGATGATGAAAAATTGTTTCAGCAATTATGGAAACAATACTACAACAGCATCTGTATTTGGGAGCGCAGGAATCCTAAAGTACATCGCCAGCTTTTGCCCAAGCGATTCTGGAAATACCTTCCGGAGAAGAATTTTTAAAGGCTGTATTTGACTGAAACAATCAGATTCCTTCCTGCAGAAACAATTCCTGAAGAATACGGACGATAGCGTTCGTTCAGTATATTTTCGAGCCCGGCATTCACTGCAAACTTCCGGGATAACTGGCACGAGGCTTTTAGGTTCAACGTCCACCATGCCGGAGAATAGGGATTCCCATTGGTGTCGATGGCATAAATCTCAGGCTTTTCCTTTTCGCTGGGAGCCAGATTTTCGTTCGAGACTTCACCATTAAAACGTCCGTACAACACAACTTTAAATTTTTCAGCTGAATAACTCAGGTGCGAGCTTCCAAAAACAGGCGCCGCATGACGAACCGGATCACTAAAACTGTCCGCACCCCAAGTGTAACTGACCGAGTTTTTCATGGACAACCGGGGCGAAAAGAATATTTCCATGGAGAAACTTCCTCCATAAATATTTGCATAATCCGCATTGACAAGCGCTTCAACCTTGCTCAGATCGCCATCATAAACGATTGAGTCTTTACCGCTGAAACTGAAATCGCTCCGGACCATAGCATCATTGAGAAAGGTATAAAAGGCGTCGAGTTCAAACTTGGCCAGCTTCTGAAAGCGACGGATTACGCCAATTTCCACATTTCGGGCGTATTCGGGCTTCAAATCGGGATTGGGCACCATTACATTCCCTGGCGTTGATTCAAAAACCTTGGCCAGATCGTCGATGTTTGGTGAGCGGAACCCGGTTGAGGCGCTGGCATTCAATTGCCAGTTTTCAGTGGGGTGATAAACCAATCCCAGATTTCCGGTTGCAGCGCCATGCGTATTCCTGAATTCAGAAAAGGGGAAATCGTAAAACTCGTCAGAGAATTTGCCATTGAGTGAAGCCAGCGTATAACGTCCACCGGCATGAAAGGTAAATTTGGAGCTTAATAACCACTTGTAGCTTAGGTAAGCTGCCAAACTTGAGGTTTTTGAGCCATCGGGATAGCGGGTGTCGATGTTTTTTTGGCTACCTGAAACCAGGTTACGCGCAATTCCTTCCGACCCGACGAGGTTATGGGTGCCTTCCAGGCCGTAGTAGAGCACATTCCGTCTGTCAAAAGTTTTATCCAGATCGATGTTCAGACTGAGAACATCAACATTTTCGGTGCGCACATTCAGTTCATTTTTATTCAAGCGGCGGTCGCAACGACTCTCCTCGTAGTTTTGCCATCCGGCCAGAAGATTAACCCTATCGAAAAACGATGTCTTACCGGAATAAACCATTTGAAGTGAATGTAAACTCCACAGTTGTGGTCCATAAAACCAATCGCCGTATTTCAGCTTATTGCCCGAATACTGGATCAGCCTGTCGTAGCGGGGAATGTCGGAAGTTTTGGAATAATGAAAGGCGTAAGTCATGTCGAGCTTTTCGGTGGGACGATACCTGAGTTTTACCATCGAGTTAAACTGAGAATAGCCGGTGTAAATCTGTTTGCGTGGATATGAGTTGGAAACTATTTCATCCTTTCCGGAGTTACTGAATGAATTTTGTACCACATATTCCGGACGCAAATATTCTTTTGGTCCGTTGGTCCCCATTTTCAAATCATCAAAATCGGTTAAAGTAAGGCTAATCAATCCTGCCCATTTTGCCGAGCCAAAATTAACGTCGCCATGAACCGTTTTTTCATTGTTGGCGCTCGAATAACGGGTGAAGACTGCACCTTTCCTGTCGTATCCTTCGGCACTTGACAAGCGCGGCTTCAATGTTTGATAGCTCATCACGCCGCCCAATGCGTCGCTGCCATAAATGACCGATCCGGGGCCAAAAATAACTTCAGTACTTTCAATACTTCCCGCATCGAGCGAAATCACATTTTGCAAATTCCCGTTTCGGTAAATGGCATTGTTCATTCGAATTCCATCAACCACGAGTAAAAGTCGGTTGGCCGAAAATCCGCGAATCATCGGGCTTCCGCCGCCCATCTGGCTTTTCTGGACAAACACGCCGCTTTTGTATTCAAGCAAATCGGCCGCTGTCTGTGGGTTCTGAAAATCGATGTCTTTTCGGCTGATGGTGACAATGTTGTTGGGGATTTCGAGCCTCGACTGCTCGCGCCTGCTTGCCGAAACTACAATTTCGTCAATACGCACCGGGTCTTCGAGCAGACGGACACTGAAATTAGCCGACCACAGGTTTTGGTACGTGGTGCGCAGCTCAACGTACGACGAATGAGTGAATGTGATTCTCTCCGCATTTTTAAAAAGGGAAATGTCAGCTTTCCCGTCGCGATTGGTTTGGACAGTGAGCATCCCCGAATGAATAACTACGTTTTCAATTGGTTTTCCTGATTTTGAATCGCTGACAACAACAATCTGCGAGTGGGCGAGGGTAGTGCAAAAAAGTAGAAATATGAGCAAAATTGATTTCAATCCGGATTTTTTTTACAAAATTAGAAATTCGGTGAAAGCTCAGCAATAACCATGCCTTTCAGCAATTTTTAATCTATACAGATTTTGATTGGGCAACGGATGTTTTGGTTAGCCTCGCTGCCGATGATAATTCGTGCTCAAAAAAATAGGCTGCCAGTGCGGGCAGCCTATTTTGGAAATTATTCAAACTGAATTTTAATAAGCATCTTCAGAAAATCCTGTTTTGCGAAGTCCTTTAACTTCAAAAACGGTACCTGGTTCATCTTCAAACTCAATTTTGTAGTAAATGCTATCGACAACTACACCTGATTTGGAGCGAGCAGCCTTTTTCAGGATTTTACCATCGGTGATGGTAATTTTGATGTCGTATCCGTCAACTGCATTGATTAGGTCTTTGCCGCTAAAAGTCAGATTTTTCTGATCAATCGGACATTTTACTTTATAGTCCCAGAAAGTAGCATCATCAGTCAGCCAGATTTCTTTACCATTATCAGCTGCGGTATTGAAAGTCATGATTTCACCCATTCCGTATCCATGACCATCATCACTGTGTTCGGCCCACCACTCACCGGCAAAGTCAACGGCGGAGCTATCCCACACTTCGGCTTCTTCAGTACAGCTTACCGCTGTAATAAGCAATAATCCGAGGGTATATAATACTATCTTTTTCATTTCTTATTTATTTAATGTTACATTGAATGAGCGACCACTTGCGTAGATCGATTTCCAGGTAATCGTTCCGGTAGCCGGATCGTATTTCCCATCTCTGAATGCTTCCAAACCGTCGCCCCAACCGTTTACAAAACTGCTCAGTAAAGTGAGTGAATTGTCGGCATTGAGTGCAACATACCCGGTCATGGCATAGGCAGGACCGTAAGCAACACCCTGGTCGTAATAACCACCCAAAAGGTCGGTAACATAGAAAATGCCGGGGCCTACTTTGGTAATTACAATTTTGAGTCCGTCGAAAGCCCTGCGGCCACTGCCGTCGGCATTTAACCTGAACATGTTACAAACGTAAGTTCCGGAAAAATCGGTTGATGGTGCAGTCGGATTATAAACAGCAACAGTTCTGGTTGTTGATGCAATATATCCATCAGAATTGGTTGCAGAATAGTTTACCGTGTAAATACCCAGCTTGTTGTGATTGATGTTGTTGCTGGTTGTAACCTGCAATTCTTTATCGCCTTCCCTGGCTTTCACCCCAGGCTCAACATAAGCTGTTCCAACAGGCAAGTTGTACGGGTTTTCGCCCGTAAGCTCGAAGGAGGCATAGTTTGTCTCGAAAGAAATACCTTCCGTTTCCTTCTCGCAACTCACGAAGAGAGAAAGACAGGCAATTCCAACAATAGATAATATCTTTTTCATTTTCATTTCAATTTAAGGATTCAAACCAGCTTTTATTTTCCTGCTTTAACGTTCCACCAAATTTTCTGACCCACGTTGTTCTTCTGCGAAGGTTTTGTAGGATTGGTGTTACGGGTTAAAACGTCGTTCGGATAAATGGGCGATGCAGGTAAATTTCCCTGAAGTTTGGTACGTCCTTTTACCGAGATGGTAAACTCTCCAACCGGGAAGTTTTGCATAGCCGCAACGCGATTGGCTGCAACATTGATTTCATTGACCGACGGATATTTGGTACGGTTGCGTTCGAGGAATGATTCCCAGTGCTGGTATTTGGCATAAGCTACCCATTTCTGCATGGCAATTTGTTTAATTTCCTGTTCAACAGTTCCGTTCACCCATTTGGCATAACCGGTGTCGCCCGTAATGGTGTTGGCTAATCCGTGAGCGGCCATTGAGGCATTCACCGCATTTTCGTAGTGCAGTTTAGCATTGGCGTGATCGCTTGCGCGGGCATAAACTTCGGCCTGATAGAATTCAACTTCCCACAACGAAATCAATGGAATGTCCATGTTGTAAGCAAATACCATGGTGCTGTATTCTTCTTTTTCGTCGAGCGTTCCGTCTTTATCCGAGTCTTCGTCCGAGTCAAAGTCGCCCTGGAATGCACCCTGTTGTCCGGAAGCCGGAGCTTTATAAATGCTGTTCAGGCGCGGGTCATTGTTCTTTTTCAGGTAATCGAGGAAAGTTTTGCTGGCAATCACGTTTGTTACCAGGTAGTTGGCACCACCGGCATCAAATTCAGCCATCGGGTGACGTTTCCCGTCTTTGTTTTCAAAGATTGAACCGCTGATTTTAGCGCTTGATTTCAATAAATTAGCTGTTTTGATGAAATTCAGCACTTTGGTATTGTCATACGCAGTAGTTTCCGATTGACGAAGCATCAGTTTCAGCTTCAATGAATTCACAAACTGAATCCATTTGTTTACGTCGCCGCCCATGATAAAATCGGTTTTCGGATTGATGGAAGCTTTGCTGAAATCTTTGGCCAGCAAGGCATCAACGCGTTTCATCAGGTCAGCATAAATATCCTGTCCTTTGTCAAATTTTGGAGAAGTTACTCCTTCATCGCCCTGTAGTGCTTCGGTGTAAGGTACATCACCCCAGGTGTCGGTAACAACCTGCCAAACAAAAATTGAAAGCGCTTCGGCCAGTAAATAGCTTCCGTCATCTTTTCCTTCTTCCGCAATTGTTTTGATGCGTTTCAGGTCATTCAAAGTACCCGGAAGTAATTCGTTGTAAGCGCTTGAAAATTCAGTTTCGCTATATTCTTCCAGAAATTTAAACTGAGAGGCTGTGTAGTTTTGGGCCATGTACTGCGACCAGTATCCGCCGGCAAAACCCATATCCCAGCCCATTAACGTATTGGCAATGCTCACCTGGGCAATCGGCACCAAAGCATTGGAGTTGGGAAGCTCGCTCAGGTAGTTCGGGTCCTTGTTAATATCGAACCAGTCGTCTGAACATCCTGTCAGGAGAAAGACCGACAGTAATGCTGTATATAAGTATTTTCTCATGTTATTCTGAATTAATTGTTTAGAACTTTAATGATAATCCGAATGTGTAGTTCTGGTTGGTTGGGTTAGCACCGAACTCACCAAAACGGGCACCTAAGTCATTACCAAATGTTGTAGTTTCAGGATCGATATACGGGTTATCGGCCGGAGTCCAGAGTAAGATGTTACCGGCGACCACACTGAAGCGAAGGTCCTGGATATTGAACTTCTTAACCAGTTTGTTCGGAACTACATACGACAGGGAAACTTCACGTAATTTCAGGTACGAGCGGTCGATGATGCTGTAAGTGTCTGATTCGAATGCACCGTAATCGCCATAGAAGTTGTGGAATGTGTTTGAAGTTACCGGAGTGGTATTTTCGCTGTATGTTCCGTCGCCATTGTCAACAACCGAATTTGGTACGATGAACGGACGGCGCAGGTTCATGATTGATTCGATGGCGCTACCAGTCCAGTGCATGTAATCTTTGGTATATGAATAAATGTAGCCACCATAGTGGAAATCAAATGTTCCGCCCAGCGTCAAACCTTTCCAGCTGAATGAGTTGGTTAAACCCATCTGGAATTTTTCGTTAACACTGCGGTCTTTAATTACCTGCATATCGGCCGACTGCATCACGTTTCCGTTTCCGTCAACCAAAATTTTCTCAACACCATCCACTGTTACAGTTCTGGGAATATAAGTTTTGAACAAGCCCAGTTCTTCGCCTTTAATGGCTACAATGGTACAACCTCCAAAACCTTCGATTGCAATTTCACCTTCAGCCAGATCAGTTACTTTATTCCGGTTGGCTGTGTAATTATAACTGATGTCCCAGCGGAAATCTTTGGTTTTAACCGGGGTCAGGTTCAGCGTTACTTCAATACCTTTGTTGTTTACGTCGCCCAAATTGGTAATCTGCGAAGTATAACCTGAAGATGGATCGATTGGCAACGTGGTGATCAAGCCTTCGGTCGTTTTATCGTAAAGGGCCACGTCAAATCCAAAACGGTTCTGGAAGAAACGCATATCCAAACCAACTTCAATTTCTTTGGTAATTTCAGGTTTCAGGTTTGGATTACCCAACTGATTTGAAATTTCGTACGAGTTTACTCCTCCTAGCGGGAAGGTTAAGTCGTCCAAATCAGGATATCCGGGAATATCCGAAACTCCGGGAATAAACATCGGATAAATCTGGTATGGTTCGGCATCGTTACCGGTCCATCCGTAGGCAGCACGAAGTTTACCAAAGCTGATCGGACCTAAATCAACTGATTTTTCCTGGAAGAAATCGGTGAATACGAAACTTCCGGTAAGTCCGGGGTAGAAGAACGAATTATTTCCTTCGGGTAAAGTTGACGACCAGTCGTTACGGGCAGTCACTGATAAGAAAGCATAGTTCTTATAAGCTAAATCGGCACTGGCAAACAAACCGGCTAAGCGACGTTCGCGTTTGTACTGCGAAGCAATTGGGTCAGTCAAACTGTTTGACAGGTTATAGTAGTTTGGAACATCGATTGAAGTGATTTCACCTCTGACATAGTCGTAACCACGCTGGTTAATGTTGGCGCCAACCAAAGCGTTCAAGGTCAAATCCGAAGAAAGGTCTTTGTTGTAGGTCATAAGGAAATCGTGGCTGAATTCATAACGGGTCCGTTTGTTGATTTCGTAACCACCAGCATTGGCAGTGCTGCTTCCTTCATTCGGAGCGCCGGGAGTAAATTCAATTTTGGCGGTCCATGCTTCAGTTTTGGCATTTTCATAGTCTCCGCTGAAGCGGTAAGTGAATTTCAAATCCTGCATCAGGTTATAATTCAGCTCAACTTTACCAAAAAGTTTGCTCTTGTTTTGCTGAGCGCCATTTTCATTCAATGCAAAATAAGGGTTCACGCCATAAGGAGTGAAATAGTTATCCAGATTGTTGTATTTGTTTTTGTAATCTTTCAGATCGACAATCGAAATATCTTCAGGAATTTCCCACAAACTGCGGAAAACAGAAGTTCCCTGACCTGATGGAACGCTTTTGGTCAACTCATTACTGTAGTTAACTGATGAGTTAATTTCAAGTTTATCTGATTTATGGCTACCGTTGGTTGAAATGGTATAACGGTCGTAGCTGTCGGCATCGGTCGGAATAACTCCGTCAACACTGTTTTGCGAAAACGAAAGGAAATAATTGGTGCGTCCGTCGCCACCGCTGGCTGATACCGAGTTTTTGGTACTTAAACCTAAATCGTAGAAATCGCGAACACGATTTTCAAGGAATACGTAAGGTTTTACCATCTGGCTGTTGTCAACCACATTACCCCAAACGCGGTTTTGTCCATCGTAAGGAGCTCCCCAGTTACCGTTTTCATCAAGTGCACGTTTACCGCTCCATCCTTGTCCGAACAACGATTGGCGATCGGGGATACGGCCAACGCGGGCAATACCTACTGATCCATCATAGGTAATGGCCATTTTACCATTGGTATTTTTACCGGTTTTGGTGGTAATCAGGATTACCCCGTTAGCAGCTCGCGATCCGTAAAGAGCAGTTGCAGCAGCACCTTTCAAAACAGTCATGTCAGCAATGTTATCGGGGTTCAACGCATTGATACCCGAACCAAAGTCGGTTTGCGAGTTCAGTGCAGTACCGGTCTGAATCTGTTCGTTGATCAGCGGCACACCATCAACAATGTACAAAGGCTGGTTATTCGAGAACGAAGATGCTCCACGAATAAATACGTTTTGGGTTGCACCCGGACCCGGAGCAGATGAAATCTGAACACCGGCAATCTTACCCTGAATAGCATTCAGCGGGTTAACCGTTTGTGAGGCGGAAATGTCATCGCCGGAAACGGAGGTGGTTGCGTAACCCACAGTCTTTGCAGCCCTGCTAATCCCCATCGCGGTTACAACGACTTCTTCCACACCAATAACATCTGATTTGAGCACCACATCAATTTTGGATGCCGAAGTAACAGCTACTTCCTGGGTAATCATCCCAACAAAAGAGAAGACCAAGGTTTTGGCTGATTCCGGAGAGGTAATTGAATATACCCCGTTCATGTCCGTAATCGTTCCTACTGTGGTCCCCTTTACCGAAACGGATACTCCGGGAATGGGTAAACCATCATCCGAAGAAGTTACTGTTCCGGTAAGTACCCTTGTTTGAGCCATCCCGGTAAAGATGCTCAAGGCAAGAATAAATACAAGCAAAAATCCTGTTTTCATAGACTAAAATTTAGAGTTTAAGTACAATAGCATGCCAATCATCTGCTGATAAACGGCATGATTAATTTCACTTCAATCAAAAAACAAAAACGGGAAATGTCGTTCGTGAGAGAATTTCATGAACAGCTGATTTTTGGTACTTTATTTGGGCAATCGATTGTCAGCAACCCCCTGTGACCAACTATGCCTGAATAAGGAATCAAAAGTATTTCCCCCTCAATTTGTTGTTTTGCTTTAGTAAAAGCGGTTTACTCCAAGCAAAGCAACAAAGCCAAACATAACCGAAAAACAGGAATGAGCTTAGTTTTATCAATGTTTGGGAATTTTCGACGGGTAAATGCGCTAAAAATACCTGTTGGGGGGCTGAATGGTTAAAAAGTGTCGTTGGTGTGCAAAATCAGGTCGATAGTTGGTTGTAATCCGACATTGAATGTAAAACGTAATTTCAGGCCATCCAAAAAGAAAAAATCAGGATTCCAATTTCAGGTATGGTTAACTTAAATGCGATAATTCGCACAAAAACCTGCGTGTTTGGGGCTCTTTTTTGTGTTTATTCAACTATCTTGCGATTGTTTTTTAACTATTCGGGAATGGAAGCCAGTTTTTTTGATCAGATTGCCCACGAATTCGACCGGCCATTTCAAAACCCGGTGCTGGCTTTCGCCGTCATCCTCTTTATTATTTTACTTTCGCCAATTCTTTTACGCAAACTCCGGATTCCGGGGATTATTGGCCTGATTATTTCCGGAGTTATCGTTGGCCCTCATGGCATTAACCTGATTGAGCAAAATTCGGCAGTGAAACTATTCTCCACAATCGGGCTTCTTTACATCATGTTTATTGCCGGGCTGGAACTCGATCTCAAGGAATTTCAGCGAAACCGAAACAAAAGTCTGGTTTTCGGATTTCTCACTTTCCTGATTCCACTTGTATTCGGATTTCCGGTATGTTATTACCTGCTGAATTATGATTTTACGGCCAGCCTGCTAATTTCAAGTATGTTCTCTACCCATACCATGGTTTCGTACCCCATTGTGAGCAAATTTGGGATTGCCAAAAACGAAGCAGTTGCCATTACTGTTGGCGGAACAATCCTGACCGATACCGCCGTACTTATTTTGCTGGCCATCATACTAAGCTCAACCAGTGGTGGTCTTAGCCTTGCATTTTGGTTCCGCTTGTTAGCTTCGCTGGCTGTTTTCTCCGGAATCATGTTCTGGCTTATTCCCAAAATTACCGGGTGGTTCTTTCAGAAACTGGAGAGCGAAAAAACATCGCATTACGTATTTGTGCTTTCTGTGGTATTTTTTGCCGCTTTCCTCGCCGAGTTGTCGGGTGTCGAACCCATCATCGGAGCCTTCGTAGCCGGACTGGCGCTCAATAAACTGATTCCTTATTCATCGACACTGATGAACCGGATCGAATTTACCGGTCAGTCTATTTTTATTCCCTTTTTCCTGATTAGTGTTGGTATGCTGGTTGACGTGTCGGTACTGCTGAACGGACCAACAGCTGTAATTATAGCCGTAACCCTTTCGGTAGTGGCCCTCATCGGAAAATGGCTGGCAGCCGGAGCAACAAGCAAAATTTTCAGGTATTCATCCGATCAGCGAAAACTAATATTCGGGCTTAGCAGTTCACATGCCGCTGCTACTCTGGCTGTAATCCTGGTTGGCTTTCAAACCGGAATTATTGACGAAAATGCACTGAACGGAACCATTTTGCTCATTTTAGTAACTTGTCTTACCGCTTCGCTGGTCACCGAAAATGCCTCGAAACGAATTTTGACTTCGGAAAAGGAAGAGCCGGTAATTGAGTATCCGGTTCGCGACAGCGAGCACATCATGATTCCGATTGCAAATTTGAACAACATGGAAACCCTGCTCGAATTTGCCGTATTTGTCAAAAATAAAAAATCGACCAATCCGATCACCATCTTATCGGTTGTGCCGAATGATGAAGAGGCTGAACGAAACCTGGTCAGGGCTAAAAAGAACCTTCAATCGCTGGTGAAAATGGCTTCGGCCAACGAAACGAAAGTGAAAATCATTGCCACCATCGATCACAACATTGCCGGAGGAATCGTAAGGGCTTCGCGCGAGGAAATGACCGATACCATCATGATTGGCTGGCCTCGTCGCACCGGGCTTATCGAACGTTTCATCGAAACCAAAACAGCATCCATCATCTCGCGCACCAGTAAGGCCGTTTATATTTGTCATTTCGAATATCCGCTTGTCAATCACCGGAAAATTGTTGTGGTTTGTCCTCCCCTTGGTGAACTTGAGCCCGGATTCGAGATTTGGCTTTCCAAAATCAATACCCTTTCAAAAGAATTGAGCCTGAATGTATTTTGTTATTGCAGTCAGGCCACCAATCAGGCTATTCACGATTATTTCAGGCATCGAAAGCAAAAGTGCAGTTTCGAGTTTTCAACTAAATTTGAGCTGGCCGATCTGAGTTTGCTTCAAGCCAATATGACTGCCGAAGACATGCTCATTTATGTTGCCGCCCGAAGGACATCGGTGTCGTACGATAATTGCATGGAAAATATCCAGGAAAGACTGGACAAGCAATTCCAGCGAAACAGCAAGATCGTTATTTATCCGCGCGTGCACCACATCGATAGCAAATTCAGCGAGTATGGCGACATTAATCCCGAACCACTTAACCAGGGATTTGAACGGGTGCAAAAAATTGGTAAAGATTTAGGAAACTTGTTGAAACGGGAGCAAAAAGGATAAACCCCACAGCTGGGACCGATTTTCAATTCCTGTCAAGCCGATAAGCAGCCCGGGCGGAAAGATGCACGCCGAAAACCACTGCTGTCGTAAGAAGTAGCTGATGTTGCAGCCGGCGACTTATTTATCAATGTTTATGTGGTTACATTTGGGCGTTTAATTGGCTTGGGTCTTCTATTGCTAGCCTTATTTGAAGTCTTTTTACTTTGTCTGAAGAATTCGCTAAGAGCCTTTTCCTCTGCATCAGTTAAGGAACCTTGTCCTCCGATGTAGTCCACATCTAAATCTATTTTTTTTGTTTTCATCTATTTGTCTTGAAAATATTTATTAATGAGTTTTAGGGCAGCTTGTGTTTCAATTACCATTACTCTGCCTCCAAAATGAAATGCTCCAAGTGTTTTGATATAATGGTCAACGAGCTGTGTCTTAGAAAGAAAAGAAACATTGCCTTCGTGTCCACGTTGAAATGATAGTTTGCATGCAAAAGCTACCAAGTTTCCAGGAACACCTGAATACATTTTTGTTTTGCCTTTATTGAAAGGAGCACTCTCAACCAAGTGTATATAAACGTGATCGGATTTAACTTCTAAACTGATCAGACCTTGAATAATTGTCGGGTTATTTACAATGGTCAGTTTGTAAACATCTCTTGCTGGTTCTTTAAACTCGTCTTTCCAGTTAAAAAGCCAACCGTTTTTTGTCGTTGCTTTTTTGAGGTCATTGGCTGTCAATATAGAAATTTCAGTGGCGAAACTATCTCCTGTCACCACGTTTTCAATACTGTTGGTCAACTTATCAATTATGAAATCAAGTCCTATTTCTTTGCCTTTTCCCATACAGCTAATTTACGAAAAATTGTTGTCAGTATCTATTGTTCTGGGTGCTGATCGCGAACAACCGGCATTGGCTACAATGTAGGAAGCTACACGCAGGGGCGGACTGCGGGTTTTCAATGTCTGCCGCTGCCCCTCTTTTGTAACGAGGGGTAAATAGTCATGAGTTTATAACTCATTTTTAATCTCATGCTTATGCCAGAATGGAAATTGTGTCGCAGACACAATAAAAACAACCCCTAGTTCCCGCTGTCGCTCAAACGAGGGGCAGGTGCGGGGCTTGAGGATAGCTTTATTAGCGTCAGTAATTTTTAATTTTCTTTATCATGAAGTACTAAACTACTTATATCAAAATCAAAATCCTGCAATTTTAAAGCAGTTTTAATGACAAAGTCTATACAAAATTGACAGTTCTCTTCAGTCCAATTCCTTTTTCCTACAATATACGAATCTAATTGGTCTTTATCCCAACGCCTGACTTCAGGTGTTAAAAAGTCAAACATGATAAATTCCTTATAATCAATTCCAAAAGAAATTATTTTTATCGCTTTTTGAATGATTTTCAGAGATTCATTAACATTGTCTACGAACTTTCCCAATGCAGCAAACTCTCTAAATTCATTACGAGAAAGTCCCATAATAGAGCTACTCTGAAAACTCCTATCCTTACCAAAGGAAAATGGAGAACGCCAATTCCCTTTGTTCCCTTCATAGATATATAATAATTCATCAAAAGCATATGCTGCATTTTTAACACAATTTTCAGAATCTTTTTCACTCAATAATTTCTGAGAAATTTCTAAATAGTATTTTACTTTAGCGTAACTAACTAATTCAATAAGTGTTACATCATTAAATTCAATACCAAACTCTGCAAATGTATTTTGTTGGAAAAAATCAATTGTATTTACTCTTGAAATTTCTATTTCTGATTTTGCAGGAAGTAGTCCTTTGTGTTTTAAATTTACTCTTCTCGCATTTAGATTTCTCATTGATTCTTTTAGAGTCAAGGTTGGAATGTTAGTCCAATAGTCCATGAAACTATAATTTGTTGAATTTAGTCCTTTGTGCTCTGACAACAATTTAAGAAACATTTCAATACTATCATGAAAAGCTAGCAGTGAAAAAACTGCTATACTTTCAGGTTTATGAGATTGTTCAATACCGATATTAAATAGCTGTTTTATATGAGCTAATCTTTTATATAATATTTCACTAGTGTCCGGTTAAAGACTATAATAAACCGCTGAATCGCCCGCCATTAAA
>CAYRBM010000033.1:0-39889 GCA_964422425.1 uncultured Odoribacter sp. | reverse complement strand
AAACCGTAAAATCAAATCAATTGACTCTATTTTAGAATCGAACTCAGGTTAATAGAAAAACTTTGTTGAAAAATCAGGAAACTAAATTGAAAACAAGAAAACTGTTTAAGTTTAGTTTTCTTGTTCCGTCAGGAATAAAAGATCGGCAGAATTAACGAAAATATGCAATGTCTTGTCCCGTACGGGACAAAACATTGCTCATAAATTGACAATTCTACCGACAGATTTTCCTTACGGGAAATTTTTAAACAGTCACCTAAAGCCGGAAATAAAATGGGAACAATTGATCAAATCATTAATGCTTTGCCGGAGCGCACCGTTGTATCGACCCGAATATTCAATCACGCACGTTCGCTGGTTTTCGAAGCATGGACTGACCCGAACCGATTAAAAAACTGGTGGGGGCCTAACGGATTTACCAATACGTTTGACGAGTTCGACCTGCGTCCCGGGGGAATGTGGCGATTCACCATGCATGGCCCCGACGGAAAGAATTATCCCAACGAGAGCATTTTCGTGAAGATTGAAGAACCGGAGTTAATCATTTTTGATCATCTTTCGCAACCCCGGTTTCAGGTTGTGGCCACCTTTGAAGAGCTTCAGGATACCAAAACCAGGTTAACATTCCGGATGATTTTCAAATCGGCGGAGCAATATCAGGCGCTTCGGTCGTTTGTTCAGGAAAAAAATGAGGAAAACTTCGACCGGCTGGAGATGGAACTTCAGCGCGATGACTTCTTTTACACCTAACTGATCGAATAAAAAAGGCACAACTCCGTAGAACTGTGCCTTTGCAAACCTGTAAACGTCAGGCTATACTTTATAGATAATCGAATTGATGTTCATTCCAGCACCAACCGAAGCTAAAACAATGTGATCGCCCGGGTTGATGGATTGTCCTTCCATGCGGCCTTTCATAAGGATATCGAGCAAAGTGGGTACGGTTGCTGTTGATGAGTTACCCAATTTTTCGATGGTCATGGGCATAATTCCTTCCGGAATATGCTTCTCGTTATATAGTTTGAAAACATTCTTCAGAATAACTTCATCCATCTTTTCGTTAGCCTGATGAATCAAAACTTTTTTGATGTCGCTGAGCTGAAGACCTGCTTTTTCAATGCTCTCCTTCACCACCTCAGGCACGTGGCTGATGGCATATACATACAGCTTGTGCCCTAACATGCGGATGAATTGAGCATCTTCGCCCAATTCGGGGTTTAACGATTTGTCGCTAAACAGCAAATTCCAGTAGTTCACCGAATCGGAGCGACTGGAATGTGACAGGATACCTGTTGGCTCATCACTTTCGATGGCTTCGACCAGGGTAGCCCCTGCCCCATCAGCATAAATCATGGTATCGCGGTCGTGCGGATCGGAAATTCGCGAAAGAACGTCAGAACCCACAACTGCGCCGCGTTTATGCAAACCGCTCCGGATGTAGGCATCGGCCGTAATCATACCCTGAGTCCATCCCGGACAACCTGAAACAATGTCGTGGCAAATGCAATGCGGATTTTTGATGTTCAGCTTTGCCTTAACCCGGTTGGAGATACTGGGCAGAATATCGACCATCGTTGAGTGGGGCCTGGTATCGCCAAAATTATGACCAACAATGATAAAATCGAGCGATTCCAGATCGATCCCCGATGACTGACAGGCGTCTTTAACCGCAAGGGCAGCCATATCCGAATTCATCATGTTGTCGCTAATCCAGCGTCGTTCGCTGATGTTGGTTATTTCTTTGAATTTCTGAATAATTTCCTCGTTGCTCTTTTCCAGCGGCTTTCTTTGTCCGGGATCAAAAAAAGTATAGTTCATGAAATATTCATTCCCGATTACCCCGGAAGGAATAAAACTTCCGGTACCTACAATTTTGGTATATACTCGTTTTGTCATAATCAAAAAATCAATGGCCTTTTGGCCCGGTATAATTGTATTGTTTTAACTCAAATTTATCTCCGTCGAAAACTCCGTAGGAATAATAATGAATCCAGTCGCCCAGATTGATGTAACGGCTGTTTTCACCAATCGGGCTGTCAACCATAGCATGGCGATGCCCAAAAACGAAATAGTCGAACGGTTCATTTTGAAGAACTGACTCGGCAAAAATAAACATTCCTTCGTTTTCAATTCCCCGGAAACCTTCTCCTACAATCCCTTTTGAGATGCGGGAATGTTTCGACCAGCGATGACCGAATGACAGTGAGAAATTCGGATGGATGCGGGCAAACATCCACTGCAGGGTTTTGCTTGTAAAGATTTTTTTCAGGAATAAATAACCTTTATCGGTGGGGTCGAGACCATCGCCGTGAGCCAGGTAGAATTTTTTGCCCATAAGTTCGGTCTTGTATTCGTCACGGTGAAGGCTCATCCCGATTTCGTTTGGCAAATAATCGAATACCCAAACATCATGGTTTCCGGTAAAAAAATGCACCTCAACACCGGAGTCGGCTATTTCGGCAATTTTACCCAACGTGCGCACAAAACCTCTGGGAACAACGGTTTTATACTCGAACCAAAAATCGAAGATGTCTCCCATCAGGAATAAATGAGAGGCGCTGTCCTTGATGGAATTTAGCCAGTCGGTAAAAGCCAGTTCACGTTCTTTGTTGTTCTTTAAAGCCGGAGCTCCCAGGTGAACGTCGGAAACAAAATATGCTTTTTTGCCTTGATCCTTCAAAACACGAAATGATTGGTTCAAAAATCAGAGCGCAAATATAGCCCTAAAAGTTTCAGTAAGATGAAACAAAGGTTGCAAACACTTTTTACGTCTCGTTTTTTTAATAAACGAATTACTTCAGCAGCTGGCCAATAGCCTTATCCAAATCGGGGCCAGCCAGGTTTCTGGAAACAATCCGCCGATCGCGGTCGAGAATATAGTTTGCCGGAACTGCCGTAATGTTAAAGGCATTCACCGCAGAAATACTTCCCCTCATATCGCCAACGTTAGTCCAGCTTAAGCCGTCCTGCTCAATGGCATTCATCCAGGCACCCCGATCAGTATCCACGCTAACCTGGTAAATTTCAAGCCCGCGCGATTTGTATTTGCCGTACAGCTCTACCAACGCCTGATTCTGATAACGGGAATTGCGGTCGAGCGCCGACCAGAACTGAAGCAGAACCACTTTCGCAGTTAACGAAGAGAGCGAAACATCACGCCCGTTGTAATTGGGCAAGGTAATATCGGGTGAGTTAACCCCATTTTCGGCAATAAACTGCTGAAGTTTGGTGTTTTTTTCGCGCTCCATCAACCGCAGTGTATTGGCATATAAAGCTTTCACATGATCCGACTTCGGAAATACGGAATTCAGCGCGGAGGCAGCAACTTTCAGCGACTGAAGGTCCTGAACCACATAATTCGAATCATCAAATTTCTGATACAGGGCCAGCACCGACGACATCGAGAACGGATGTTTCTGCACAAAATTGGTAGAATACCGTATTTGAGCCTGTTTTATATCATCCATTTCCTGTGCCCACTTCACCCGCTGTATGGCGTAATCTTCACGAGTTCGGAAGGCATTGATCCGGTTTTGCAGCGAATCGAGTTTATGTTTGGTCTTTGTAAGCTTGGTATTCAGCTCCTGAACTAACTGTGATCCAGCCGAACCCTCTACAATATACTGGCGCGAAAAATTGGCAGCATCGCCATAAACTGTTATTTTTTCGGTGGTATCAACCAAAAGGGTTACAAAATTCTTCTCGTTCAGCCTCAGCAAATAAAAATTCGGGTAGCTGATTTTCCCCCTGAATTTAAACGAACCATCTTTCTTCAGCTCAACCGAGTCAACCGGTATACTTGAAGCTACTTTCAATTCATCGAGGTACAGAAATTTCCCTTCAGCATTGGTAATTTTTCCTTCAATAACAAAACCTTCACGTTTTCCACAGCCCGAGAACAAGACTGTAAGCGCAGACACAATCAACAATAGTTTCTTCACAACGTTGTTTTTATTTGGTCAATAAAGGGCATAAAAATAATAATTTCGCCATCACAAACGGTTCTGTTATTCAAGTTTTGAAACATGCCAATCGTTTTGTCACAACATTTATTGGAAGTTTGCCTGTTTAAAGTTTATTTTGCCTGCAAATCATTAACATCAGTTTGTGAAAATACATCGAACGCTCCATAGTTTTCATGCCCCGAACCCGGTTTTAACCGTCGGAACGTTTGACGGCGTTCATTTGGGGCACCGCAAAATCATTGACCGGCTGAACCAACTGGCCCGTGAAGTAAATGGCGAATCGGTTATTTTCACGTTCGATCCGCATCCGCGTAAAGTCGTTTCTCCCTCGGAGACCAATTTACGCCTGCTCACTACGCTCGACGAAAAAATCGAATTGTTTGAGCAATCGGGTATCGATCATTTGATTGTCTATCCTTTCACCAAAGAGTTTTCTCAGCTTTCGTACGAGCAGTTCGTTGAGCATATCCTGATCGGGCAAATTCACACCCATTACCTGGTGGTAGGCTACGATCACAAATTCGGCAAAAACCGTGAGGGTGATTTTGAATTCCTGAAAAATTGTGCCGACCGACTTGGATTCCGGATAGAAAAACTGGATGTATTGCTGATCAACGAATCGAACGTAAGTTCAACAAAAATCAGGGAAGCCATTCAGCACGGAGATTTTGAAACAGCCAATGAATTTCTCGGATACCCGTTTACCCTTCACGGGACAGTGGTTGAAGGGCAAAAACTCGGACGCCGCATCCAGTTTCCCACGGCCAACATTGAGGCTTCCGATCCCGATAAGATTATCCCGGGCTATGGTGTTTATGCAGTAAAGGTTCGAATTGACGGTGAATGGCATTTGGGAATGCTGAATATCGGCAGCCGCCCAACGGTAAATCACAATGCCGATCACCGTAGCATCGAAGTGCATATTCTGGATTTTGAGGCCAATATTTACGGTGTAACTATCGAATTACAGTTTTTCACAAAGCTGAGGGAGGAACAAAAGTTTGAATCGATTGATGCACTAAAGTCACAACTTTCGCTCGACAAAAAAAATACACTCGACTGGTTTGTGCTGAACCAGGAGTTTTAATGCTGCAAACTTTCTCCCGAATAAACTGTTTAACCCCGAAATCGTTGGATTTGATTATCTTTGCACTCAAAATATAATTTTCAGAAATGACTACAAAAACTTTAGAACAAGTAGATTATCAGGTTGCTGATATCTCGCTGGCTGACTTTGGCCGGAAAGAAATTGAAATAGCAGAAAAAGAAATGCCCGGACTGATGGCAGTCCGCAAAAAATACGCAGCCGCCAAACCGCTGAAAGGAGCCCGCATCATGGGTTCGCTGCACATGACCATCCAAACAGCCGTGCTGATTGAAACATTAGCCGAGCTGGGCGCCGAAGTTCGCTGGGCAAGCTGCAATATTTTCAGCACACAGGATCATGCTGCTGCGGCTATTGCTGCTGCCGGAATTCCTGTTTTTGCCTGGAAAGGCGAAACGCTGGCCGAATACTGGTGGTGTACCGAACGTGCCCTCGATTTTGGCAATGGCCTTGGCCCAACCCTGATTGTGGACGACGGCGGCGACGCTACCATGATGATTCACCGCGGGTTCGAAGCCGAAAAGAATGCTGCTATTCTTGATCTTCCGGCGGGTGGCGACGATGAACACGAACTGAACCTGTTACTTAAAAAAATACTTGCCGATACGCCTCAGCGCTGGACCCGTCAGGTGCCCCATATCAAAGGTGTTTCCGAAGAAACAACCACTGGCGTTCACCGTCTGTACCAGATGATGAATGAAGGTAAATTGCTGTTCCCGGCTTTCAACGTGAACGACTCGGTAACCAAATCAAAATTCGACAACCTTTATGGTTGCCGCGAATCGCTTGCCGATGGTATCAAACGTGCTACCGACGTGATGATTGCCGGAAAAGTGGTTGTGGTGGCCGGTTACGGAGATGTGGGTAAAGGTTGTGCCCATTCGATGCGTACTTACGGAGCCCGCGTAATTGTTACCGAAATCGACCCGATTTGCGCCCTCCAGGCTGCTATGGAAGGTTTTGAAGTGAAAACTATGGAAGATGTGATTTCGGAAGGTAATATTTTTGTAACCACCACCGGTAACAAAGACATCATCACCGGCGAACATCTGGCTGCCATGAAAGATCAGGCTATTGTTTGCAACATTGGTCACTTCGACAACGAAATTCAGGTGGCTCGCCTCGAAAACTGGCCCGGTATCCGGAAAACAAACATCAAACCACAGGTTGATAAATACACGTATCCCGATGGTCATTCCATCTTCCTGCTCGCCGAAGGACGTTTGGTGAATTTGGGTTGCGCTACCGGTCATCCCTCATTCGTGATGTCGAACTCGTTTACCAACCAAACGCTGGCACAACTCGAGCTCTGGAAAAACGATTATCGTGTCGATGTTTATCGCCTTCCCAAAGCGCTCGACGAAGAAGTGGCCCGTTTACACCTCGAACAACTGGGTGTGAAACTAACCATTTTGTCGCCTGAGCAGGCCGAATACATTGGCGTTGCAGTTGACGGTCCCTACAAGCCAGAGCACTATCGCTACTAGCATTCAAACACCATAAAAAAAACAGAAAAGGAGTCAGTTGGCTCCTTTTTTTATTCCCGAAAACATTGGTAATTTTCCCGTTCCAAAACTACCGGCAATGAGTTTTAACCAGTATTCGCAAATGATGGAAGAGCTGCTCATCATGGAGCAGTTCAGAGTGGAATATGCCGATTTTCCGAAAGGGAAGCTTCAGAAATCTGAATCTCCCGATTTTATCCTGAAAGTCACGCCAAAGAATTCAATCGGGATTGAATTGACCAAACTGCATGGCCCCACGGTGAATAAATTCAAGACCCACTATCCGCGAAAGATAAACGGTTATATCCCGCCGGAATTCAACCTCGAGAACCTGGCCTATACCATTGCGGCAAAAGATGAAAAACTGGCCTATTACCAGGAGAAAAGGCTGAACCAGCTTTGGCTGCTCATCACGGCCGACCTGGATGAAAGCCCCGTTTCGTACAACCTGGGGAATAAACTTCAGAACTGGACGTTTTCTTCCGGATTTCAGAAAATATTTTTACTTGAGCTGAGTAATACAAAGGTTTTCGAACTTCAAATCCGGAACTAATTCCGGATAATGATCCGTCCGCCGGCAAACGAGGTGCGGTATTGTTTCAGTGGTTCAATAGCCGGTCCTTTCACCGGGCTGCCGCTTCCGCCAAAAAGAATGTACTGCGATTTACACTCGGGGCAGGTCGCTGTTCCGGTGCCAACTCCGTCGGGAACCACCCTGACCAGCGAAGAAATCTCGTGCGTACAGGCAGCATCGAACGAGAAAAAGGTTGTTTCGCTTCCGGCCATATCGCGAAAAACGATGATGCCGCCATACCCCGCATTTTTAAAATAAACATAGCCACCGGGGATGTTGAGCTCGATGTAATTGACCGGATTAAAATTCATATCCACATACACATAAGGGATCACCGAATTGTAATCGTCTTCGCACGAAACGGCTCCAACCATCAGAAAAACGGTCAGTAAAACTGTTTTAAGAACTTTCCCCGTAAAATGCTTCATTTTTTATATCTTTAATCCTTGCTTAAAACTAAGCTTTCTGCAAAATTATTATTCCTGATCGTATTAAGTAAGTAATTAAACAAATATGATGTCGTGTTTTAAATTCACTCACCCCGAAGACCGAAGACTCGGTCTTCCCCCCTCTCTACCTGTAGAGAGGGGCAAAGCATCGCAGATGCGGAGGGATGAGTCAAGATTGTTACCAAAAATAAATTCGACATTATTTCATTCTTCATACTAAAAAGTCAACAAATGGAAGATTATATATTTCTGATCATCGCGATTGTTCTTTCGATTTTTGGCGCCATCAACAAAAACAAAAAGAAAAAAGCAGCCGACGACTTGCCTGACGAGCCGGAGGAACATCCGCGCAACTTTATTATTGACCAGCTGCTGGGCGAAGATTTTCTGGCCGACGAGGAACCCAAACCGGCGCCTAAGCCCAAGGTAGTCAGAAAACCAGTGATCGTTCAGCCGCAGGTACGCACCCCACATAAGTACCAGCCAAGCTTTGTAAGTGGCCTGCCCGATCGCCCCAAACGAACACTGAAATCGTCGGTTGCACCGGTAGCCGTTGAGGAACCGGAGCCCGAAACCGAACTGATTGACCAAACCGCCTACCTCGAAGATTTCTCGCTGCGCAAAGCCTTTATTTATTCCGAAATTTTGCAGCGTAAATACGAGTAGGTTAGAGTGTGCCCCGCCTCCAAAACTGATTTGAAACAGGAGATCATCGACAACCATCAACTGACAATCAGTATCGAAACATTTTAGAAAACAGCCCGTTAATTGTTTTATAAAACATACGGTTCGCAAAGAAGAAAAATTTAACTATGTTTGTACAACGAAAGAGTTCCGCACCGGCCGGAATTCTTTTTTGTTTTAATATAGTTTTTATAAAAAGAAGAATACCATGGGAAAGGTTACTTACGTTACTGAAGAAGGCCTTCGAAAAATGAAAGAAGAGTATGAACGGATGACCAAAATTGAGCGTCCGGCGATCTCGAAAACAATTGGTGAAGCCATTGAAAAGGGCGATATTTCAGAAAACGCTGAATACGATGCAGCCAAAGATGCCCAGGGCATGTTGGAAGCCAAGATTGCGATTTTGGGCGAAAAAATTGCATCGGCCCGCATCATCGACGAATCAAAAATCGATACCTCGTGTGTTCAGATCCTGAACAAGGTGACCATACGCAACAAAACCAACAACGCCACCATGCAATATACCATTGTTTCGGAACACGAAGCCGACCTGAAACAAGGTAAGATTTCGATCCAGACGCCCATTGCCAAAGGACTGATCGGCAAAAAAATCGGCGATGTGGTGGAAATTCAGGTTCCCTCGGGGAAAATACCATTCGAGATCATTGATATTGCAATTTAAACGCTGAAAAAATGGCCAGTATCTTTACCAAAATTGTAAACGGAGAAATACCCTGCTGGAAAGTGGCCGAAGACGATCGTTTCCTTGCTTTCCTGGATATATCGCCGGTAGCAAAAGGGCACACGCTTGTCATTCCCAAAAAGGAAGTCGATTATCTGTTTGATTTGGATGACGAAACATATACCGGATTACAGTTGTTTGCCAAAAAGGTAGCTTTAGGCATTCAAAAAGCTAATCCGTGCCAAAAAGTGGGAGTCATGGTGCTTGGGCTCGAAGTACCTCATGCACACATTCATTTGGTGCCGATGCAGTCGGAAGCCGATTTGCTTCATTTCTCCCGCAAACTAGCGCTTACCAAAGAAGAAATGGCCGAAATTTGCACGGCTATTGCCAAAGAATGTTCTTTGCAGTGATCAGTTTTCAGTCGCAAATCTTTTCTGGAAACTGGGACTGAAAACTGATCACTGCAACTGAACACTGTAAACTACTTCTTCACCCTGTCAGGATTCTTTTTCACGAAATCGCTCCAACTTTTCGCGCCCGACTTGCCAACCGGATTCCGCATTTGCAGGTAATGACAAACAGCTACAGCCACGGCATCGGTAGCATCCAATTCCTTCGGGAGTTCGTTCAGCGTAAACATGTTTTTCAGGAAAAAGGCCACCTGCTCTTTGGCTGCCCTGCCCATTCCAGTAATCGACTGCTTCACTTTCAGAGGGGCATATTCGTAAATCGGGATGTTTTTACTCAGCGCAAGGCCCATAACAACCCCCTGCGCACGCCCAAGCTTCAACATGGCCTGTATATCTTTGCCATAAAAGGGCGATTCGATGGCCATTTCATCGGGGCTCAGTTCGGTTAAAAGGGCGTTTGCCCGTTCAAAAATATGCCTGAGTTTTTGGTAATGATCAGAAAATCCGGAGGTTTTAATAACCCCAACCTGAAGAATTCGTGGTTTATTGCTGATTACCTCAATCAATCCGTAACCCATCACGTTTGTTCCGGGGTCGATTCCCAGTATTTTTATTGGTTGTTTATCCATGTTGGTTCTATTCGAATTTCAAAGGTAGCGCTTTTGGCGTGAATGCAAGCATAGGGCGTGGGGGCATAGGGCAAAGAGCGTGGGGTTATTTCTTTTGCTGATACCAGATTCCGGAGATGATTAGCGCCAACCCGATGAACGTGGTATAATAAATGGTTTCGCCCAGAATAAAATGAATGAGAATCAGCGAAAGGAAAGGCGAAAGAAAAATAAGATTCCCTGTTTTGGCGTTGTTTTCGCTCAGCTGCATGGCTTTCATCCAAAGAATATAGGTAATTCCAAGCTCGAACAAACCAATGTAAAGGGCAGCAGGAATTCCTTTTACAAGCGGAAAACGGAAATCAGTAAAAATTAATGCCGCAGTAATCAGGTAAAAAAGGCCAAACGCAAAATTCCAGAACAGTTTGAATAACTCCTCGCGCTTGTCCATCACACTTAAAATCCAGAACAGCGCCCAGATCAGGCTACTCCCAACAGCAAGGATTACTCCGGTTGGATTGGTACTGGCCATTCCCGAAAAACTCCCCTGAGAAGAAATAAAAATGACTCCGGCAAAACTGATGAAAATAGCCACAATGTTTCTGACCGTTATCTTTTGTTTGAGCAGTGGCGCCGAAAGCAATGCCAGCGTGATGGGCCAAACCATGTTTAACGGCTGCGCAACCTGCGCCGGAAGCATACTGTAAGCCTGAAAAAGAATGAGGTAATACCCGAACGGATTTAAGGCGCCAAGCAAAGCGGAATGCCCGAGTCCGGACCACGTGACCCGGAACAATTCCGACAAACGGCCCTGAATGAGAATGACGCTGAAGAAGGTAAGGAGCGAAAAAGCAGAGGCCATTAAAATCAGGAATAATGGAGACAAAACCTGCAAGCCCAGTTTAAACGCGGTAGCTACTGTTGACCAAAGCAACACCGACAACAAAGCAAAACTGTATGCTTTCGACTGCTGTTTCATGGACGGGTTAGTTCTACCGGTTTGGCTGGTGTTGAATCCGGCAATGAAACAGGTTTCAGTTCTTCCTGAATCTTTCGGTATTCATTCCGCGAATCCACCACATAAACACTTCCGGGGTAATCGGTCAACATTTTTTTGTAGAAGTCCATTGCCTCCTGTTTTCGGTTCAGCTTGTTCTGATAGATTCCGGCCAATTGAAAAAGGGCATCGTCGGCCAGCAAATCCCAGCTATAATCTTTCACCACCGACTGATACAATTCGGCAGCCTCGGCAAACTTCCCTTCTCGTACAAAAATTCCTGCTTTTCGGAAATTAACATCATCCGACAGGGAATTGTACGGATATTGGCTGGTTATGGAATCGAGGGTAGCCAAAGCCGCCTGATGATCGTTCCGAAACAGGCTCAGGTCGGCCCGCGCAAAAAGCTGCAAAGGAGCTGTGGTGCTGTCGGTTTCGAGGTTTTCTCCAATGAAAAGAGCCAGTTCCATAGCATCGTTGGCAATTAATTTCGAAGTACTGGCCCTCAAAGCATCGAGCTGTGCTTTGGCCCACTGAAAATTCCCCATGTAATAGCCTAGTTTGGCTTTCCTGAATTTTACTTCGTCGCCCAGAGGTGTACTTTTGTTGCTATCAATCACCTGAGAATAGGTAATCACGGCTTCCCAAAGGTCGCCGGCATATACGTAAATATCCGAAAGTTCAGCTTTCAGGATTGACAGTTGAGCCAAATTAATTCCGGGAAGAGCCAGCCCGTCATTTAGCAACTTGATTGCCTCATCGGTCCGGCCGAGGTAAAAAGCCATCAAATGCGCATACTCCGAGAGTAACCCGGTTGTTTCGGCATTTAGCCCGAGTATTTCAATCACCTGTTTGAACCGCCCGGTCAGTAGCTCTGCCTTTACCTTATCTTGTCCGGCCTCGCTCACGAAACGGTCGTACTCCATCTGCACCTGCTGAATGGTGGCCATGCTGTAATACTCCGTTTTTCGTCCTTTGGCAATAATATAATCGTAAGCCCGGGCCGCTTCATCGTAGTTTCGGTTACTTGCAGCCACATTGGCCAGACCAAAAATACTTCCGTCTTCTCCTCCCGTCCTGCGGTCGAGTGCGATAGCCTGCCGGATTGCAGCGGTAAAATTTTTATCCTGAATAAAAAGCCAGATCAGCAAACGATTAAACACGACCTGATCCGGCTCCTGCTGAATTCGTTTCAAAACATACGACTTAATCTGCCGGCTGATCTCCTGATCGTTATCCATAGCAAGTACCGACATGATGTTACTTTTGACGATTTCCAGATTGGTATCACGCTGTTTAAGCCAGTCGAGGTATTCCTTCATCATCTGGTCGTAATTGCGCATGTAGTAGTAAACACGGGCCAGCTCGTAGCAATATAGGCCGCTTCCCTGCAAGCTCCTGCCCTTCTGATAAACCTTCTCGGCATATTCGTATTCGCGCCGGTTGAGGAATTGGTTGGCCAGGTTAGGATATTCGCTGGTATTACTTGACAAGGCTTCCAGCGCCCGCTGATAAAGCTTTTCCGATTCAGCCGACTGCCCCAGTGTCTTTTTCAAGAATCCCCATTGAATGTACCAGAACGAATCTCCTGAATTTCCGCGTAAGCCTTTACGAATTTCCTTTTCAGCCTTTTCGTAATCCGGAATCCCGATGAGACAATCCAGGTAAATGTTAAAATAAACATCTGCTTTGGTTGTCGCATAGAGTTTTTCGTACATCTCGGCCGCCTTTGCATATTCCTTGTTTTGGTAATACTGGCTGGCAAGTACCGACATATTCTGCAAATCGTTGCCTTGCCCAATCACAACTATTGGGGCTAAAAAAAATAATATCCAGTACAGAAACTTCATCGGCATGATTTTATTGAACTACAAAAATAACAATCCCGCCCGTTCAAGGTTGGTTTGTGCCGAATTTAACACCCGATTTGACAAAAGCTGGCTTTTACTTCGGTATTAAAACCTAATTTTGCCCGAAATATTTCGAAATGGCTTCTGAAATGAACGAACGCGCACGCTTGCCCCGCTGGATGAAAATGCAATTGCCCAAAGGCGAAAGCTATTCTAGGGTGAAAAACCTGGTGAACCAACATCATCTGCACACCATTTGCACCTCCGGAAACTGCCCCAACATTGGCGAGTGCTGGAACCGCGGCACCGCTACATTGATGATTTTGGGCGACATCTGCACCCGAAACTGTAAATTTTGTGGCGTCAAAACCGGCAAACCCCTCCCTCCCGACCCGGAAGAACCCCGGCGGATTGCAGAGTCGGTGCGCATCATGCAACTGAAACACGCGGTGATCACTTCGGTTGACCGCGACGACCTGCCGGATTTGGGGGCCGGATTTTGGGGCGAAACCATCCGTGAGGTAAAAAAGGTGAATTCTGAAACCAAAATAGAAGTGCTGATTCCCGATTTTCAGGGCAAAGCCGAATTGATAAAACAAGTGATCGACGCTGCTCCCGAAGTGATTTCGCACAACATGGAAACCGTTGAGCGGCTGACCCCGCAAATTCGCAGTGCGGCCAAATACCGCACCAGCCTGGAAGTCATTCGAACAATTGCTCAATCCGGGATCGTGGCGAAATCAGGCATCATGCTCGGTCTGGGCGAAACCGAAGACGAGGTTCTGCAAACGATGGACGACTTGCGGTTGGTTGGCTGCAAAGTGATAACCATCGGGCAATACCTTGCACCAACTCTGGGACACATTCCGGTGAAAGAATACATCACCCCCGAACAATTTGAGTGGTACCGAACAATCGGGCTCGAAAAGGGTTTTGCTTTCGTCGAAAGCAGTCCGCTGGTTCGGTCATCGTACCGGGCTGAAGTTCATGCGGAGGCAAAGTAACTGAAGGATTGAAATTTTCATTAATTTTGACTAAAAACCCAAAAGTTATGCCTGAAGTTTTTAGAGAATTGGGATTTGTTTTCTTTTTCTATGCCAATGAAGGACAGGAACCAATGCATATTCACGTAAGAAAAGCAGGAGGGTTCGCCAAGTTTTGGATGGAACCTATTGAACTTGATTTTGCCCAAGGGTTGAAAGTTTCAGAGCTGAAAATGGCAGAGCAACTTATATTTGAACATACAGAAATAATTAAAAACAAATGGCATGAAATACATGGTAGCTGATCTAATGTTCACTGCAGAAAAAGCATGGTTTGAGAACGGAATGATTTGCCTTACTCTATCTGATAAAAAGGAGATTCGATTCCCAATATACCTAAACGAAAATTTTCGGAATGCCTCTGATGTGCAATTAAATAATATTGAGATCATTTGTGGAGGTACCGGTTTGCATTGGGCTGATCTGGATGAAGATTTGTCTGTTACAGGAATTATGGAAGGCCGCTTTGGTAAAATTTAACCAGACAAACTTTTTATGGCAAATTTCTATTACGAAGACTTATCTCTGAAAGATTATAAAGAATGCTGGGATTACCAAGAGGAAATTCATGCACAAATTGTTGCCGACAAGCTTGCAACTAAAAAAAGCAGCGAAATCAACCGGTTTATCCTGGTAGAGCATCCGCATGTTTACACGTTGGGTAAAAGCGGCGACGAGCACAATTTGCTGATCAACGGCGATTTCCTGAAGAAAATTGATGCCGTTTACTACAAAATCAACCGGGGCGGCGACATTACTTATCACGGCCCGGGGCAGTTGGTTGGCTACCCCATCATCGACCTGGAGCACTACAAAATCGGCGTGAAAGAGTATATTTTCAAAATGGAGCAGGCTATTATCCAAACTATTGCCGAGTATGGACTGGAAGGCGCCCTGAAAGACGGAGCCACCGGCGTCTGGCTCGACTCAACCATTCCGGCCAAAGCGCGTAAGATTTGCGCCATTGGCGTTCGGGTGAGCCGCTATGTTTCGATGCACGGTTTCGCACTGAACGTAAATACCGACATGCGCTACTTCAATTACATCAATCCCTGCGGATTTATTACTTACGGCGTCACCTCCATCGAACGCGAACTGGGCCGAAAAATCGACATGCAGGAAGTAAAAGAGATTGTAAAAGAGAAGTTTAATACGATTTACTAAAATCCTCACTCCCAATCCAATAAGCGTTTCTCCCCTTCTAATTCCCGAATTTCAGTAATCTCCTGCGAAACTTCCACCACACCCCGGTAGTTTCCCCGTTCGTCGCGCACGGCAAAATACTGAATCAGGATAAACTCACCTTTCATCCGAATCCAAAAGCTGGCTTTGTCTTTCGTTCCTTTCCTGAAAGCGTCAACAATTTGTTCCACCACATGCACACTTTCGTGCGGATGGCAGTTTTTTACATCGCGCCCAATGATGGAATTGGTCCGCCGGAAAATTCGTTTTTCAGGCGTAGAGAAATAGCGCACTTTGTTGTTTTCGTCCACATAAGTAATGTCAACCGGCAAGTGATTGAACAGCAGGCGTATTTGCTCGGGTGTTAAAAATCCGGTTTGCAGGTTGATTTCGCCGGAAAGACCGGGTTCTCCGGAAGTTCTTTCAGAAGCTGCCGTTTGGGGCTGAACAAACGGGAACCCGATTTCAAGGCTTTCGCTGATCAATCCATTCAATTCATTTTCAGGAATAATTCCGGTAATAATCGGGAACAGTATTCGTTCTTCGCGGAACTTGATGGCGTAAATATTGAAAAAGATGTCGCCCGCCAGCCGGTTGAATTTCTTCATGTCGAAATCAGCTGAACTGAGCATCGAAATCGCTTCTTTCAAATTGCGGCGAATATCGTCGTGAAACGACCACATCACCGACAGACAACGGTAATCGGGCAGGTATTTTTCGATGACCGGGAACAGCACATTTTCTTTGATCTGGTAATGCAGATCGATGCGCAACAACTCGGTAAGCTGTTCTTTCAGTTTGCTCTGCAAAGCCGCGTTTTCCGGATTTTGATTGAGTTCCTTCAGCAACGGGCGAATGGCTTTCAAACGAATATCGACCTGTTCATTATTCAGGAGGAGTGCCTCTAAAAAACTTCCGGAAGCAGGCGGTGTGTATGGAAATTCCTGAAGCGATTTGTTCAGCAGGTTCAGCGCTTTGTTGATGCCCTTTTTCAGTTCGGGCATCGGGATTTGAAGCAAAACCAACTGATCGACTACCGCGATCACATCGCCAGGATCGGCATGGTCAATCACTTCCTGAAATTCGGGAACCTGACTCGCAGTTAATTCTTCGCGGATAACCAGTTGAAATAGTTCGACCAGCCTGGCCACCCGTTCGGCTTTATGATTGGTAAATTCTGACATTATAACAATTTTTAGGTTGGTGAAAAATACACAAAAAGAAGACAAGGTTGTCTGTTGCAATTGTTTTACTTTACGTCTGTTTTAGCCTCGTCGGAGACGCAACCATTTAACGGTCACCCTCATCTGACTAAAAAACTGAATATGAAACGAGCATGTAAAATACTTACATCCAATAATATGAGAATATTAAAATGCGAGTTCCATACGACAATAAAAAAACAAATTATTCACGTATGAAAACTTTACTGTCATTCTTTGCTTTGCTGTTGGTTTTGATCATCGGATGCGATCAGGATGAAATAGGACCTATCAGAAAGGGTGAAGGAATAACGATGAAAATTGGGAAGCAGGTGGTATTAACCTCCAACGAAATCGATTATTACGATTTGTCAACCCACTTTATTTATCTGAAGGGGACCGATTCATTTTTAAAGGACAAAATGGTACGCGACAGTTTTCAGATTTACGCTGCCGGGGAAAAGATTTATTCCGGAGTATTTCATTCCAGTTACATGTCATCCATCCCTACCGCACCGGCCATTTATTTGCCGCCGACTTTTTACGGCGACTACATTGTGCCCATAACATTAATGTTTTACACCGATTTAGAGGGCAAGAAACACCCTTCGGTTGATCCGCGAAAAGACTCCCGGATTTTACAGGCACTGAAATTGCGTGGTCAGCTGCACGAAGGTTTGAAATGCGAAATCCGTTCACTTCAGGCGATTCAGGGAAGCAGCAAGGTGTCGCTGGAACTGGAACTCACCAACAACGATTCGTTCGATTATTATCATCTCGATCCGGATAAAATGGGAATGGGTTTGTTTCATTATTTCACCAACGGTCTTTCTTTTTGGAGTGCCACTCAGATGAAAAGATATGAGAATCATGTTCAGCACATTCAACCTCAGCCTTGGGATTCGTGGGACATAAGCTGGTTGTCGCTGATCCGCAGCGGCCAGAAAAAAACGATCTGGATTCATTATACCAACTTCGATCCGGTTCCTAAGGGAAACTATCGGCTTATTTTCAGTTTTCCCGGGTTGGGGCACGTCGAAAAATCACAATTGGTTCAGCGAAATGGCCGTATCTGGCTGGGTAATCTCGACCTTTCACAGGATTTCCAAATTCGGTAATTTCGGTTCCATCACCCTTTTTACTCCGGAAAAGGTTTGTTAACTTGCGCTTTGAAATTCAGCATTCAAAATTTAACATTCAAAATTTCTCATGATTGATATTGACGAACTGGACGATAAGTTCAGCATTGAAGGCGAACTGGGTTTTGCCGAACTCGACGGTGATTTGGTTTACATCACCGTGTCGAACAAATATGCCGACGCCGACATTTGCCTGTATGGCGCGCACATCACCAGTTTCAGGCCCCGCAATTCGATGGACTTGCTTTGGATAAGTCCTGACAGCAATTTTGAAGTGGGTAAACCTATTCGCGGAGGTATTCCGGTATGTTTCCCCTGGTTTGGACCGCACAAAACCGACCCGTCAAAACCTATGCATGGTTTTGCCCGACTAATGTACTGGGACGTACTCGAAACGGCCACCAAACCGAGTGGCGAAACGTTCATCCGGTTGCAATTGTGTTCATCCGACGAAACCAAAGCCTATTGGCCTTTTGATTTTTGCGCCGAAATGAACATTACTGTCGGACTGACTCTGACAACAACCCTGAAAGTGACCAATACATCGGCAGAAGCGTTCAGTTATACCTGCGCATTGCACACATATTACGGATTGTCGGCACTCGAGAATCTGAAGATTGAAGGCTTGCAGGGAATAACCTATTACAATCAACTGACCGGAGAAAATGGAGTTCAGGAAGAAGCGATTCTGCAAATTCAGGAACCGCTGACCCGCCATTATTTAAATACCGAAACACCGGTGATTATTGTCGATCCCGTTTTCCGGAGAAGAATAAAGGCTGACAAGAAAGGCAGTAAAGTTACTACCGTTTGGAATCCGGGTGCCGAAACCTGCGCCAGTATTGCCGATCTGCCCGACGATGGTTACGAAACCTATGTTTGCGTAGAAGCCACCAATGCATTCGATTATCCGATTCAGCTTGCACCGGGCGAATCGTTCGAAACTTCGGCCATCATTGGTCTGGAAGAATAAGTAATTCTGAACAAGAAGGCACAAAGACACCAGAAAATTCCTTCGTGTCTTTGTGTCTTCTTGTTTAATTTTGTTACCACCATGAAAAAGACCAATGCCGCTCGCTTACTCGATGCCGCCGGAATCAAATACGAATTGGCCGAATATGAGGTGGACGAAAGTGACCTCAGCGCAACAACTCTGGCGAAAAAAATCGGTCAAAACATTGAGCAAATCTTCAAAACGCTCGTTTTGCGGGGCGATAAAAACGGTGTTTTTGTTTGCGTCGTTCCCGGCGACATGGAAGTTGATCTGAAAAAAGCAGCCAAAGTCTCCGGGAATAAAAGCTGTGCGATGGTACAGCAAAAAGAACTGCTTGGGCTAACCGGGTATATACGGGGAGGCTGTTCGCCGCTGGGAATGAAGAAAAACTACCCGATTTACATTCACGAAACCTGCCAGTTGTTCGATTATATTTTTGTTAGCGCCGGACAGCGCGGCCTTCAAATCAAAGTTAATCCTGAAGATTTGATTCAGATGACAGGTGCCGGGGTTTGCGATTTGGCTGAATAAAATTAATCTTCGCTTTTGGACATTTTTCCATAAAAACACAAGCAGACTAGCATTGCAAAATATCTTTACCTCATTAAATTGCATTTTCTACAAAACATAGTTTCGTGCATTATTTTTTGTTAACTTTGGTTTCAGTTAAACCAAAACCCAACTCATGTTTTCAAAAATTAAATTTACGCTGGCAATAATTCTAAGCATAACATGCCTGCAACTTTCTGCACAGGATCCTTTACTCGATTTGCTTGAAAAAGAGCTAATCCGTGAATTTACTGAACTCAAAAAACAGGAGATTCCTGCTTACCACATCAGCTACCGGGTTTCTGACATGGATATTACCGAAATATTCGGCTCTCACGGGTGCCTGGAACAAAACAGGCGAAACAACAATCGGGTATTAACTGCCATGATTAGAGTTGGAAGCCCTGAGCTGGACAATTTTCATGCAATCAGGGGTTCAGGAATTTTTAGTTACCAGGGGATAACCGAACTTCCGTTAGACACAAACGAAGCCGGAATTACTCAGTTGCTTTGGCAAACTACCAACACTGCCTATCAAAGTGCTGTAGAAAAACTGGGGCGAATTAAAGGGAGTAATGCCATTAATGCCGAAGAAGAAGATAAATCACCGGATTTCAATCTGGAAACACCTGAGAAATATATTGAACCCATCCAAAAACTATCCATTGACAAAAAGACGGAAGATTTACTGATTGCTAAAGTCAAGAAATTTTCAGCCCCGTTTTATAACAATGTTTTTATTACCAATTCGTTGGTTCGGTATTCAATCAGTTCAAACCGGAAATATTTGGTTTCGAGTGAAGGAACAAAAATTGCTGAAAACAGGAACGCCATTGAACTCACGATAGCTTGCAGCGGTATTGCCAAAGACGGGATGGATCTTCCACTGTACAAAACTTATTTTGTGCGCGATTTAAAAAGTTTGCCATCTGACGAACTTATGATGGAAGAGGTTAAAAGCATGATCAGTAAAATTGCTGAAATGCGCAAAGCTCCTGTGGTTGAATCGTACAGCGGGCCAGCCTTGCTTTCCGGCTCAGCAACCGGAGTCTTTTTTCACGAAATCTTCGGGCACCGGATTGAAGCTTCCCGGCTGAAAACCATTGACGATGCACAGACTTTTAAAAAGAAAGTCAACGAGCAGGTTCTTCATCCCGATTTGTCAGTCATTTTTGATCCAACCCTCAGTACATTTAAGGGATTCGCCCTGAACGGATCATACATTTATGACGATGAGGGAGTAAAAGGCAAAAGAGTTGTAGTGGTTGACAAAGGCATTTTAAAAGATTTCCTTACCGGAAGAACTCCAATTTCAGGATTTGCAAAATCAAATGGACATGGGCGGGCCATGGAAGGTTTTGCTCCTGTTTCCCGCCAGTCGAACTTCATTCTTGAATCACAAAAACATTATTCAGAAAAGGAACTTCGGGAACTTTTTATTTCAGAACTAAAAAAACAAAACCTTGAGTTTGGGTACTTTTTTAAAGAAGTGACCGGCGGTTTTGCGGTGACGGGCAGAATTAATCCCAACGTATTTAATGTGACCCCTAATGAAGTTTATCGGATTTATACAGACGGGCGTCCCGATGAACTGGTGCGGGGGATAAACCTGGTGGGAACCCCGCTGGCCATGTTTTCCGAAATTGAAGCAGTAGGTGGAGATTATGGACTTTTTACAGGATACTGTGGAGCAGAATCAGGAAGTGTACCTGTATCATCTGTTTGTCCTATGATGTTTGTCCGCAAGATCGAACTTCAAAAAAAGGCTATTCCTGCAGGAAATACTCCTCCGATCGATATGCCTAAATAGTTTTTAATTTGATATTCAACTTAAATTATATTGTCATGACAAATTTCAAAAACCATATATTCTTTCTGCTATTACTGATTTCTTCTGTTGCCGTGGCCCAAAATCAGAATACCGGGTCCATGTTTCATAAGGTTATGGAAGAACAGATGAATAAAAGCATGGGGGCGCTTCGGCTGCCCGGAATGCCGAATCCGTTTTATATTGGAGTAAATATTGTCGACCAGAATTTGCTCATCGTTCATTCATCATTAGGATCGCTGATTAAGGCATCTGAATCAAGGATGCGTATGCCACAAAATTTGCAGGTACTGGTTGGAGATTACAAAAACAGTAACCTCAACGGTGCTGCTTTTAACCCGATGTCAGTACGAACCAATTTCCCTGTGTCTGATTGTATCGATGAATCCAGAAGAAGGTTGTGGCTTTCATTCGACCGGACCTATAAAAATGCAGTGAATCTTTATTCTGCAAAGCAGTCGGCCAATAAAAATGCAACGCCCGATGAGTGGACAAATGTTCCGGATTTCCTTCCGGGTAAGGTTATTCAGTTATCGCTGCCAGCGATTGATTTGAATTATAACAAAGAGAAACTCGTTCAATATGCCAATGCGATTTCAGCCGAGCTAAAGAATTATCCGCAATTTACCACGAGCTGGGTTCGAATCACCGGGATCAAAGCAAATATCTATTATTCGAATACTGAAGGGAGTAAGGCTTCTTACCCAAACTCCATTGTGCGATTGGTGGTTAACGCGGAAACTATATCTGACGAAGGCGAAAAACTGGAGCTTTACAAAACTTACCATGTAAAGACCGATGCCGATTTACCTCCATTGGATCAGGTACTTAAGGAAACAAAAGAATTGGCTACTACATTGCTCGAGATGAAAAAAGCGCCGGTTTTCAACGATGTGTACAATGGTCCGGTTCTGTTTGAAGGACCTGCGGCAGCCGAAGTTGTTCGTAAAACGATGTTTTATGCCCAGCAGGAAAACCTTTTTGCCAAGCGCGAAAGAAGGACGAACCCTCAAATGCCAGATCGGTCAACCAATAAAATTTCGACCGAACTGCGCATCGACACCCGGATTTCTCCTGAAAATATGACGGTAAAAGCTGTTTCTAAAAAAACAGAATTTAAGGGGATACAATTGTTGGGCGCTTATCCGGTGGATATGGAAGGAACAATTCCTCCGGATGAACTTGTAATTATCGAAAACGGAATGTTGAAAAATTTGCTTTGCGGACGGATGCCAACACTGAAAATGAAAGAATCAAATGGACATTTGCGGGTTCCTTCAGTTTCGGGTTTTTCGGTTATTGCTCCGGGAGTGGTCGAGGTTGATTATAAAAATGGGGTATCGAAGGAAGAACTGAAAAAGCAATTGATGGAACGAGCAAAAGCTGACGGGCTCAATTATGCCATCATTGTCAGGGAAATGACATCCAACCTCTCCGAATTGCGGCAAATTTTCAAAGTTGATGTAAACACTGGTGAAGAAACCCGGATCAGATCGGTAACCTTCAATTCGTTGGTTTTAACCGATCTTCGAAAAATTGTTGGTGCCAGTAGTCAGATGCAGGTGCTGAACACTACGGGAGGAGAGGATACTAATCACCGGATTGATTATTTGAGTGGTTGTCCGGCAACATTTATAACACCCGATGCCTTTCTTTTCAAAGACCTTGAAATAAGCAAATCGACAAAGCCAAATCTGAATAAACTTCCAATCGTTAAAAACCCGTTGGAAATTTAGCTTGACGGAAAATCATCATTGAAAAAACTCCCAAAATCCGGATTACTGAATAGCTGGATTTTGGGAGTTTCTTTTTTCGGCTAAAATTCCGTTCTACTATGCTTTTGAAGAATGGAATTTTGTTATATCTCTGAAATAAAATATTCTTACGGATTTAGCTGGTAATCTCGCACCAAAAGCCCGGCAGATAAGTTTAACCGAATGGCCAGATTCCGAATCATCTCCACAGTGAGTTTTCTTTTCTTATTCAGTATCTCCGATACCCTGCTTTTGCCTCCAATTTCTGGAATCAAGTCAGCTTGTTTTAGTTGCATTTCTTCCATCCTGATTTTGATAGCTTCAATTGGATCTGGAGCCTCAATAGGGTAATGTTGCTTTTCATATTCGTCAATAAGAAGAGCCAATACATCGGCTTCATCGCTTTCGGATGTTCCGATTGGTGCATCAAAAATTACATCAAGCCTGCTTAGTGCAAGTTTGTAATCTTCTTCTGTTTTAATCAATCTTATATTCATGTCATTCTTCTTTTAGATTTTATTTGCATCAACTTTATCGTATTCTGCATGTGTTCCAACGAATCGGATAAAAATCCATTGTTTCTCAAAGTTGAATTTTGCAATTAAACGGTAAGCATTTCCCTTGATGTTAAAAACAATCCGGCTATCTTTTAAAATACTCGCACTTGCATACGTTTTTAGTACGTCATTCGGTGTTTTCCAATTGGATGATAGTGCCGTATCATACCAGGTTTTCAGATATTGTTCTGTATCGGGATGCTTTTCCCAATAGGTTCTTAACGTACTTTTTGCAATAATTCTCTCCATACGAAAAGTTATACCTGCAAAAGTAATAAAAGTTCCCATATCGAGAACTTTCGTGTTAAAATTTTTCATCAAGTAAAAAATTCCATCCCTCTTTCGAAGAATGGAATTCAGTTTTTTATCTCTGTGTTTTACTCTGTGGTAAAACTTACTAAATCTCCGCAAAATACTTATAAAACAGCGGTATCGTTCGTATTCCGTTATAGAATTGCTCCAGCGAATAGTTTTCGTTGGGCGAGTGGATGGCATCCGATTCGAGTCCGAAACCCATCAGGATGGATTTGATGCCTAACACCTGCTCGAAAGTGGAGATGATCGGGATGCTACCGCCGCTGCGAACCGGGACAGGCCGTTTGCCATACACGTCGATGTACGCTTTTTCGGCAGCCTGATAGGCCGGAAAATCAATCGGGCAGCCGTAACCATAACCGCCGTGCAGGTAAGTTACTTCCACTTTTACGGTTTTGGGAGCAATGCTTTCGAAATGCTCTTTAAGCAGCACTTCAATCTTTTTGTGGTCCTGATTGGGAACCAAACGGCACGATATTTTGGCAAAAGCTTTCGATGGCATTACCGTTTTGGCGCCTTCGCCGGTGTAACCGCCCCAAATTCCGCAAACATCAAAACTTGGGCGGATGCCGGTACGTTCGTTGGTTGAATAACCTACTTCTCCGGCAACTTCGGCAATGTCCAAGGCTTTTTTGTAGGCTTCCAGATCGAATGGTGCTTTGGCTAACATGGCGCGTTCTTCAGCAGAAACTTCCACCACATCGTCGTAAAATCCCGGAATGGTGATACGTCCGTTGTCGTCGGTCATTTGGGCAATCATTTTGGCCAGCACATTGGCTGGATTGGCCACCGCGCCGCCAAATAATCCGGAGTGTAAATCTTTGTTTGGTCCGGTAACTTCTACCTGCCAGTAAGCCAAACCGCGCAATCCTGTGGTAATCGATGGCATATCGGGAGCAATCATCGAGGTGTCGGAAACCAGGATAATGTCGGCTTTCAGCATGTCTTTGTGCTGTTCGCACCATTTACCAAGGTTGGGCGAGCCAATTTCCTCTTCACCTTCAATCATGAATTTCACGTTGCAGGGCAGGGTGTTTGTTTTTACCATCAGTTCAAACGCTTTGGCGTGCATGAAACTTTGGCCTTTATCGTCGTTAGCGCCACGGGCCCAGATTTTTCCGTCGCGGATTTCAGGCTCAAAAGGCGGCGAAGTCCACAAATCGAGCGGATCAACCGGCATCACATCCATGTGGGCATATATCAGTACTGTTGGCTTGGCCGGATCAATAATCTTTTCGCCGTAAGTTACCGGGTTTCCATCGGTTTCGAACACTTCAGCCTTGTCGGCTCCGGCATTCAGCAAAGTTTGTTTCCAGTATTCGGCAGCCCGGTACATTTCGGGCTTGTTGGCGGCAATCGAGCTGATGGACGGAATGCGGATCAGTCCGAATAGTTCTTCTAAAAAGCGGTCTTTGTTTTCTGCGATGTATTTTTCAATGTGTTCCATGGGAATAATTATTTGTTATCGTTGTTGTATTTGTTGTCAAACGTTATCGTTGTTGGTAAAAGTAGTTATTCAAAGTTTCAGGATTTATGAAATTTTTCAGGCTTACAAATTGACGGATTGAATTACTGAAGGACTGAATCTTCGGTTACGTGTTTCGTGTTACGTGTTTCGAGGGAAAAATAACTCGTAACTCGCATCTCGCAACCCGTTTTACTCCATCAAATCGTAAACGAATTAAACAGTGGCCCTGATGAATTGTTGCTGGTATTCGCCCGGAGTGCAACCGGTTTGCCGTTTAAACATCCGGTTGAAATTGGAGAGATTGTTGAATCCACACTCGAAACAGATTTGCGAAATCGACAGATGGTTCTCGATCAGCAGTTTACAGGCATAACCGATGCGCATTTCATTGATGAAATAGATAAACCCTTTGCCAGTTTTTTCCTTGAAATAGCGGCAAAAAGCTGCGGTTGTCATCCCGATTTTTGAGGCCACCTCTTCCTGTGTGATTTTTCGCTGGTAATTGGTGTTGATGAAATGCATGATTTTGTCCAGCCGACTATTCAGTTCCCGGTGTTCTTCCAACTGATAACCTTTGCTGGCCAGCAGCCGGTAATTTTCGGTTCGGGCCATCACGTCCATCAGTTTGATGAAATAGAGCATGCGTTCCAGTCCGTTCATTTTCAGCAGTCGTTTCAGCATTCGGCCAATTTTTTCGGCGGTTGGTGGTGTAAAATGAATGCCCCGGGCTGCTCGTTTCAGCATTTCGCTGATGCGATGAAATTCGGGATACGAATTGATTTCTTCCCTGAAAAAATCGCTGTGAAACTGAACAACAATAGCATTTACACGATTTTCCGAATCGTTGTCTGACTCGCTTTTCCAGAAGTGCGGAAGATTGCTCCCCAGCAAAGTGATGTCGCCTTCGTTAAAAGGTTCAACATTGTCGGCCACAAATCGTTTGCCCGAACTTTTCAGTACATAAACAATTTCGAATTCACTGTGAAAATGCCACGGATAGGTAAAATGCGGAAAGTCGTCCCATTTCACTTTCAGCAGACTACGCGGCGGAAAACTCACCTGTTCGCGCATTATTTTCATAGTCGGTCGGTTTTATCGTTTCGCAAAAATAGTACAATGGCTTGTTAAAATAGTACTGGACAAGCTGTCGTGTAACAGCTACATTTGATTTTGCCAGTTGCCAGTAGCAAGTTGCTGGCAAAAGTGTCGATGCGGTTAACATTTTTGAGTACCTAACAATCTAAAAGAATTATGACCAACGAACAATGGAACCTTCTGGTTGACGTGATCAACCGAAAACACAATGGTCCGGCGCCTGTCGGATTTATTATCGACAGTCCTTGGCTGCCCGGCTGGGCGGGCATTTCAACCCTGGATTATTATGCCAGCGGCAAACAATGGTTTGAAACCAACAAAAAAGCTATCGAAACTTTCCCCGGAACTATTTTTCTGCCTGGATTCTGGTCGGAATATGGCATGTGCAGCGAGCCATCGGCTTTTGGCGCCAAACAGGTGTGGTACGAAAGCAACCTCCCACACGCCGATAAAACCATTCATTCGGTAGAAGATATTGCCGGAATTAAAAAGCCGAATCCGAAATTGGACGGGCTGTTGCCATTTATCATTCAGCGATTGAAAGAATTTGAACCGGCCATCAATGAAATGGGGCATGAGATCAAATTCGCCATTGCACGCGGACCGCTCAATATTGCCACTTTCCTGATGGGAACCACCGAATTTATGATGTTACTGATGATGAATCCGGATGAAGCACATCAATTGTTGAAAGTGATTTCCGAATTCACGGTTGACTGGCTCCGTTATCAAAAAGAGCAATTTCCATCAATCGAAGGTATTCTGGTGTTGGACGATATCGTGGGTTTTGTGGGCGAAGACGAGTGCCGCGAGTTTGTAGTTCCCTACCTGACTCCGATTTTTGCCGCCTTCGAAACAAAAGTCCGCTTTTTTCACAACGATGCACAGGGTTTAATCAGTACACCTTTCCTGAAGGAAATTGGCGTTAATTTGTTTAACTTCAGCTTCGAACATTCGATCAACGAAATCCGCGAACTGGCCGGGCCGGAAGTGGCTTTGCTGGGCAACCTTCCTCCGCGCGATGTGCTGATGGCCTCCACACCGGAGAAAGTGAAAGAGGAAACCATTAAAATGTGGAACGAGGTGGAAGACAAGAAGGCAATTATTTGGTCGTGCGGAGGCGGAGTTCCGCAGAATGTCTCGACCGAGAATATGCAGGCGTTTATTGAAACGATCAATGAGTTGGAAAAACAGTAAATAATTGTTGCGGGTTAAGAGATTCGGGTTACGAGAAAACCCGCAACTCGCAACTCGCAACCCGTAACAAAACGATATGAAAAAGATAATTTTTTTGCTTGTTGCACTAATCTCATTCGGAGCATCAGCACAGGACCTCCTTCGATTTGAGGTTTCGGCCGGAACTGTTGACAGAACCGATTGTCCGATGAGTTTGTCGGTCGATCAGATCAATTGCAATACCGATTCACTGAAACTGGCGCTTTTCGAAATCAAGGGCAAAGCCGAGACTGCAATTCCGTTTCAGCTCGAAACGGGTTCAGGAGCCAAAATCTGGTTTATCCTGAATGGCTTGACGCCGAAAAACACCAAACGTACTTTTGTGTTGCGAAAAACTGCAACGCCGCAAAAATTTCAGTCAGGAATTAAAGCAGCAAAAAAAGACGGCGCGTTGAATCTGGCTTCAGGAAATAAACCCATTTTGAGTTACCAGATCGAGACCGTGGATCCGCCGAAAGGAGTGAGTCCGTTGTTCAAGCGATCAGCCTTTTTGCATCCGGTGTATTCGCCCGGCGGCGAAGTGCTGACACGCATTCAGGCTCCCGACCATTACCACCACTACGGAATCTGGAATCCCTGGACGCTGACTTTTATCGGGAAACGTGAGGTCGATTTTTGGAACTTGTACAAAGGACAAGGCACCGTTCGTTTCGCCGGACTGATTTCGCAGGTGGAAGGTCCGGTTTTCACCGGATTCAAATCGCTTCAGGAACACATCGATTTTGGCGCCAACGGCCCCGATGCCATTGCAATGAACGAGTTGTTCGATGTACGCGTTTGGAACATCGCCAACCAGCGCTTTTTGTTCGACTACATGAGCACTTTAAATACTCCGCTCGACTCCGGAATTTTACTGGCAGCCTATCGTTACGGCGGCGGGATTGGCTATCGGGCCACCGACAAATGGAACAAAGACAACAGCTCTGTCCTGACTTCGGAAGGAAAAAACCGCAAAGCCGCCGATGGCTCGAATGCCCGCTGGTGTATCATAGAAGGCGAATCCGCAACTCCGGAAGGTCGTTCAGGAATACTTTTTATGAGCTTCCCGGCCAACCGGATGCACCCCGAGCCGATGCGTGTTTGGCCTGAAGATTCAAACGGACACGGCGATGTGTATTTCGAGTTCTGCCCCATCCGCCACAAAGACTGGAAATTGGAGAAAGGGAACGACTACACGTTGAAATACCGGTTGGTTGTATTCGACGGAAAAATGACACCCGAAGAAGCCGAAAACTACTGGCAGGCATTCGCTAATCCGCCGGCAATTAATATTTTGAAGTAAAAACGCAACTATAACTTAAAATACAATGAAACTCAAACTAATCCTAATCAACCTGCTTGTAATGATCCTTTGGGTTGGATCGGTTCAGGCGCAATCTAAAATTTCGGCGGTTAAAAAGGGTGCCAAAATCGATGTAACCATCGACAACCTGTTTTTTACCAGCTATATTTTTGCTGAAAATGAAAAGTATCCCTTTTTCTACCCGGTGAACGGACCTTCGGGCGCCGGCGTAACTTCCATGCGAAACGGAACGTATCCGCACCACAGTTCATTGTTCTTTGGTTGCGACCGGGTAAACGGAGGCAATTACTGGCAAGAGGGGCTGGAACGCGGCCGGATCATTTCGCTTCGCGAAGATATTGTGGAAAACGACGGGCCAAAAGTTGTGATTGAAAACGAATGCATTTGGAGTCGTCCGGGAGCGGTTTCGCCGGTGAAGGATTTGCGAAAGATTACGATTACAGCACCTTCCAAAGAACTCTTTCAGATCGACTTTGAAGTGACCATGGAAATGCTGATTGATGTGATTATTGAAAAAACCAACCACTCATTGTTCTCCGGAAGAATGGATCCGGCTTTGGCGGTTGTCAATGGCGGAACCATGATCAATGCTGAAGGTGCAACGGGCGAAAAAGGTACTTTCGGAAAAGCGTCGCCCTGGATTGATTGCTACGGAAAACGAGGTGACAAAATTGAAGGGATGGCCATCATGCAGCATCCATCGAACAACTGGTATCCGTCGCCCTGGTTTACCCGCGACTATGGTTTTTTCTCGCCGACGCCCATGTACTGGCCAGCCGACGATAAAGCAACAGTGATGAAAAAAGGGGAAACCATCCGGTTAAAATATCGTGTGCTTGTTCATTCAGGAACACACGAAACCGCAAAAATTGCAGAAGAATTTAAAAAGTATGCAGCACAATAGAGTTCCGGGTTGCGGGTTCCGAGTTGCGTAAAGTGACTCGTAACTCGTAACACGAATCTCGCAACATTTATAATACAAAACACGAAATAAAATACTAAACCAATGGAAAGAAGAAAATTTTTACAAACAACAGTGCTTGGAACTGCTGCCACGGTGGTCACTCCAACGATTGTTCCGGCTTCGGTAATGGGCAAAAATGCACCAAGCAATAAAATTAACATTGGGCAAATCGGTTGTGGCCGCATTGCGCAGAGTCACGATATGCCCGGGACTTTGCAACACGATGTTGCCCGAATGATTGCCGTTTGCGATCTGGATAAGAACCGCATGATTGATGGCAAAAATATGGTTGACAATTTCTACAAAAAGAAAACCGGTCAGGATAATTACGTCAACGCCAAAATGTACGACGATTTCCGCGATATGCTTCAAAATAAGGATATCGATGCAGTTGTGATTAGTACTCCCGACCATTGGCACGCTCAACCGGTAGTTGAAGCCGCGCTGGCTGGAAAACATGTTTATGTGCAGAAACCCACTTCGCTTACTGTTCCAGAAGGCCGGATTATGGCCAATATTGTGAAGGAAAAGGGAATTATTTTACAAGTTGGTACCCAACAACGTTCTTCGTCGCAATTCCGCATTGCAGCCGAATTGGTTCGCAACGGACGAATCGGTCGTTTGCACACCGTGAAAATTGGTTTGCCGGGCGATCCTTCGGGCCCTGAAGCCGCCGAAATGCCTGTTCCAAAAGGCTTCAACTACGACATGTGGCTGGGCGAAACACCTTACGTCCCTTATACTGAAATCGGTGTTCATCCGCAAAAGGGTTACGACCGTCCGGGTTGGTTGCGCCGCGAGCAATTTGGCGCCGGTATGATCACTGGCTGGGGACAGCACCATTACGATTCGGCAGCATGGGGGATGGACACCGAATTAACCGGACCAATTTCGATTCAGGCAGTAGCCGAGTTCCCGAAATCCGGTTTGTGGGATGTGCACGGCGATTTCATGGCCAAAGCTGAATATGCCAACGGAATCACGATGTACACCAGCGGAGGTTATCCAAACGGAATCAGGTACGAAGGAACAGAAGGTTGGATTTTCGTTTCGCGCGGCGACTATGTCGCATCAGCCAGCGACCCGGTATCGAAAGCCAGAAGCGCCAAAGCTTTGGATGCCAGCGATCCGAAAATATTGACATCAGTCATCGGTGAAAATGAAATTCATTTGTACAAGAGCGATGAACAACACGGCAATTGGCTCGAATGTATCCAGACCAAAAAAGAGCCCATTTCTCCGGCTGAAATTGGTCACCGGGCTTGCTCCATTTGTTTGATCACGCACGTTGCGATGAAGTTGAACCGCAAATTGCGATGGAACCCGGGAACAGAACGTTTCGAAAACGACGACGAAGCCAACGCGATGTTGAGCCGTCCGGAACGTTATCCATACGGAATCAGCAATATTAAAAGGAAATAAAGAACCTTCCCAAACTTCTGAATCTTTCAGAGACGCGGATGGTCAGTTTTGCATGTCGGCCACTGATAGAGCCTGACTTTAAATTTGAGCAAAGAGAAACAAGGCGCACTCGTAATTGTTATTAGTCAATCAATTGCTTTGTGCGCCTTTGCTTTGTCTTTTTATTGGGATAAATTAAACGGATATACAATGAATAAACCAAATTTCGATTTAACAGGGAAAGTCGCTGTGGTTACCGGCGCCGGAGGTGTGTTGGGCGGAAACATTGCCCAAAGTCTGGCATCGATTGGTGTTAAAGTGGTGGTTCTGGGACGTTCGCCTGAGAATATTTTAATTAGAACCGAAGAAATTAACATGGCGGGCGGAGAAGCTATGCCGGTGATGTGCGATGTGGTGGATATGGAAGAATTGATTTGTGCCCGTACCGAAATCCTTAAGCGATGGAAAACCATTGATATCCTGATTAATTGTGCCGGAGGAAATATGCCCGGAGCCAATATTAATCCCGACCAAACATTTTTTGACATGAATACCGAAGAGTGGGAAAAAGTGCTCGAATTGAATCAAAACGGTACTGTTTACCCCTGCATGGTTTTTGGCGAAGTGATGGCGAAGAAAAAGAAGGGCAGCATCATCAATATTTCGTCGATGGCCACCTATTCGGCCATGACACGTGTGCCCGGATATTCGGTGGCCAAGAGCGGCATGAATATTTTTACCCAATGGTTGGCTACTGAACTGGCCCAGAAGTTTGGCGAAGGAATCCGGGTAAATGCGATTGCGCCGGGCTTTTTCATTGGCGATCAAAATCGGGCGGTACTCATTAATCCCGACGGTTCGTACACCGAGCGAAGTCATAAAGTGCTGGCCAAAACGCCGATGGGACGCTTTGGCGACATCAGCGAGTTGAACGGAATTGTTCAGTTCCTTTGCTCCGATGCAGCCAGTTTCATCACCGGTGCAATTATTCCGGTTGACGGAGGTTTCAGCGCCTTCAGCGGGGTATAGTTCCAGGTTCCAAATTTCAAGTTCCAAGTTATTCTCCACCTGGAATTTGGAACTCATTCAACATTTATCATTCAACATTTATAATTTTCAGGAATGGCACTCGAAAAATCGTGGCGGTGGTTTGGATTTGGCGATTCGGTGAAATTGACCGATTTGCAGCAAATGGGCATCGAAGGTGTGGTCACCGCATTGCACCATATTCCCAATGGCGAAGTTTGGCCGGTGGACGAAATTCAGAAAGTGAAATCAGCCATCGAGGCACACGGAATGCGTTGGACAGTAGTGGAAAGTCTGCCTGTTTCCGAAGGAATTAAAACCCGCAATGCCGATTGTGAGCGGTTGATTGCCAATTACAAACAATCGCTCCGAAATCTGGGCGCTTGCGGCATCGATACGGTTTGCTACAATTTTATGCCGGTGCTCGACTGGGTGCGCACCAGCCTGCACTACCAATTGCCAACAGGTGGCGAAGTGATGTTTTTCGATTACGCTACGTTTGCCGCTTTCGACGTGTTTATTCTGAAACGGCCGAATGCGGAATCTGATTATCCAACGGATATTTTAGCCAAGGCTGAAAAAGTAGCCCTTTCCATGTCTCCGGAAGAACAGGAAAATCTGGCCCGAAACATCATTGTGGTTTCGCAGGGATTTATCGACGGAGTGGTGGATGGCTCGACTCCCGATTATAAAAAAGCTTTCCTGAAATTTCTGGAAACTTATAGCCAGATTGATCGAGATAAATTGCGCGAAAACCTGTCGCTTTTTCTTCAGGAGGTCGTTCCGGTAGCCGAAGAAGCTGGTGTTAACCTCTGCATCCATCCCGATGACCCGCCGTTTCCGGTGTTGGGATTGCCCCGCATCGTCAGTTCGCAAGACGATCTAGAATGGATTTGCAATCAGGTGAACTCAACCAATAACGGAATCACTTTCTGCACTGGGTCACTTTCGGTCAACCGCCAGAATAATCTGGAACAAATTGTGGAGAAACTGGGGCCCCGAATTCATTTCACGCACCTTCGGAACAATGTGTTTTTCGGAAATCGCGAGTTCCATGAATACGGCCATATCGAAGGCGACATTGACATGTACCCGATTGTAAAAGCATTATTAAAAGAGCAAATCCGGAGAAAAGAATCGGGCAGAAAAGATTACCGGATTCCGTTTCGGCCCGATCATGGCGTAAAAATGCTTGACGACTACCATCGGTCGGCCAACCCCGGTTATCCGTTGATTGGGCGCTTAAAAGGCCTTGCCGAACTTTCAGGAATGCAAATGGCGATAGAGCGGGAGTTGAAAGGCAGGTAAACAGTCGCAGTTCTCAGTCGCATTTTGCTGTATGTTGTCATTGTTATCTTTGTTGTAATGGTTGATTTTTTGCACATCCATAACAGCGACAACAATTACAACCACGACAACTCAAAATTCCCTCCCTTCTTCCGCAGAAAGTTTTAATTTTGTCGAAACGAATCAAATAATCCTAATAGCTAATCCATGAATAAAAACTTAATTCCTGCAGTAGCCATGGCAACTCTTTTATCAGCTTGTGCCGGTGGCGGCCAAAAAACGGCCGAAAAAGCAACTCCCAAATTTACCGGTGCAGCCGGCGAAGTAAAACTGATGACTCTCGATCCAGGGCACTTCCATGCCGCATTGATTCAAAAATCGATGTATGGTCAGATCGATCCTACGGTGTATGTTTATGCTCCGGAAGGTGATGATGTGGCGCAGCATTTAGGCCGGATCGACGGGTTTAACAAACGCGCCGAAAACCCAACCTCATGGGTTGAGAAAGTATATACAGGTACCGACTACCTCGAAAAAATGCTGGCTGAAAAACCGGGGAACGTGATGATGGTGGCCGGAAACAATGCCAAGAAAACCGAATACATTCAGAAAGCTGTTGAGGCCGGATTAAACGTTTTTGCCGATAAGCCCATGGTGATTACTCCTGAAGCTTTCCCGGTGCTGGAACAGGCATTTGCCACCGCAGCCGAAAAAGGCGTTTTGCTTTACGATATTATGACCGAACGTTTCGAAATCACTTCGATCGTGCAGCGCGAACTGGCCAACAATACCGAAGTTTTTGGCGGATTGATTGACGGAACTCCCGAACAACCGGCGGTTACCAAGGAAAGTGTTCACCATTTTTCGAAAATGGTTGCAGGTAGCCCGTTGCGTCGTCCGGCCTGGTTTTTCGACACCACCCAGCAGGGCGAAGGTATTGTGGATGTAACCACCCACCTGGTTGACCTCGTTCAGTGGGGCTGCTTCCCCGAAGTGGTGCTGAACAAAACCGACGTTCAAATGCTTGCCGCCAAACGCTGGACAACCGATCTTTCTCCTGAACAGTTTGAAAAAGTGACGGGCATGAAGGAATATCCCGAATTCCTGAAAAAGGATGTGGCCGACAAAACTTTGAAAGTGTATTCGAACGGTGAAATGACCTACAAACTGAAAGGCAAAGTCGCTAAAGTGTCGGTTATCTGGAATTTTGAAGCTTCGGCAGGTGCTGGCGATACTCACTTCAGCATTATGCGTGGTACCCGCTGCAACGTGATGATTAAACAGGGTCCTGAGCAGAATTACAAGCCAACCGTTTACATTGAATCTAACGAAAGCGGCGATCTGACTGCTTTTGAAGCCAGCTTGAAAAAAGCAGTTGAGGAAACCATTTCGGCTAATCATCCTGGCTTGAAACTGGCCAAAGTGAGTGATAAACTTTGGACCGTGGAAATCCCGGCACAATACAGTGTTGGCCACGAAGCCCACTTCGGACAGGTGACCGAAAAATACCTGCAATACCTGAAAGATGGCAAATTGCCCGAGTGGGAAGTGCCGAATATGATCACCAAATATTACACGACCACCGAAGGTATGAAAATGGCTAAACAGTAGTCAAGGTAAAAGGAAGAAGTATAAAGTCAAAATGAAGGCTGTCCGGAATTGGGCAGCCTTTCGTATTTTTGGTTTAATATTCCGAGGTATGGGAAAAAGAATCAAATTGATTTTCGGCGATATTACCCAACTCGACGTGGATGCTATCGTGAATGCGGCTAACTCGTCGCTGATGGGAGGCGGGGGAGTGGATGGCGCGATACATCGTGCTGGTGGCCAGCAAATTTTGGCCGAATGCCGCGAAATTGTTGCCCGGCAAGGTCGTTGTGCACCCGGCGAGGCTGTGATTACTTCAGGCGGAAACCTTCAGGCGAAATATGTCATTCACACGGTGGGGCCAGTTTGGCGCGGAGGAAACAACAATGAGCCGCAACTCCTGAAAAATGCTTATCTCAATTCGCTTAGATTAGCTGTTGCGAGCGATTGCGAAACGATTGCATTTCCAAATATCAGCACCGGAGTTTATGGATTTCCAAAGGAACTGGCTGCAAAAATCGCGTTTCATACGGTCACCGATTTTTTGGTTAAAACAGATCAAATCAGGCAGGTGTATTTTGTTTGTTTTGATCAGGAAAATTACTTTCTGTATCAGCAGTTAATCGCATCAAGGAACTGAATAAAACAAGTAAGGCGATTCTTTTCTCAAAAATCGCCTCACTATTGTATTGAACAAATTCCTATTTTTCAATGCCCCAGTTCGGCAAGAAATTTCACACGCATCAAACGAATATCATCTTCCGAATATTCATCTTCTCCCAGTTCTTTCAGTGCTTCTTCAATACTATCATCTTCTGCTTCATGGAAATATTCGTAAATCTCCTCCTGATGATCTTCATCAAGTATTTCATCGATGTAATAATCAATATTTAGACGTGTCCCGGAATTGACAATGGTTTCAATCTCGCTGATCAGATCTTTCATCTCTATGCCAAGCGAATCAGCAATGTCGTCGAGAGAAAGTTTGCGATCGATGCCTTGAATGATGCTAACCTTTGTCTTTGATTTGTTGGCCACACTGCGAACCACCATATCCTGTGGGCGGTCAATCTCGTTTTCTTCTACATACGATTTAATCAGTTCAACAAATTCTTTTCCGTATCGTTTGGCTTTTCCCTCTCCAACGCCTTGTATGAATTTCAGCTCTTCGATCGTTGTTGGGTATTGTAAAGCCATGTCGGCCAGTGACGGGTCCTGAAAAATGACGAATGGCGGAAGATTCATTTTCTTGGAGATCTTCTTTCTCAAATCTTTCAGCATGGCAAAAAGTTCGGGATCGCCAGCACCACTGGCCTGAGCTGCTGCGGCATTGGCTTCTTCCTCGATGGCATCGTAGTCGTGGTTACGAACCAACAGAAAATCATACGGATTATCCAGAAAGTCATAACCTTTTTTAGTCATCTTGAGCAAACCGTAGTTTTCAATATCTTTATAAATAAAACCTGCGATCATGGTTTGCCTAAATACAGCATTCCAGAACTTCTCACCATGATCGTTGCCCGATCCAAATGACTCGAGTTCATAATGCCGGAATGATTTAACCGCAGCTGTTTGTTTTCCGGTTAAGATGTCGGATAAATGTTCGGCTTTGTATTTTTCCTTCACTTCAATGATGGCCTGCAAAGCGCGGCAAATTTCATCTTTTGCTTCAATTTGCTCTTTCGGGTTGATGCAATTGTCACAATTTCCGCAGGGTTCTTCCAACTTCTCGCCGAAATAATTCAGCAGAATGATGCGACGGCAAATGGCTGATTCAGCATAAGAAGCAGTATCGAGCAGCAGCTGCCGACCGATTTCCTGTTCGGCGACTGGCTTGCCTTGCATAAATTTCTCAAGCTTTTGAATATCTTTCGAAGAGTATAAGGTAATACATTTACCTTCACCGCCGTCGCGGCCTGCACGACCAGTTTCCTGATAGTAGCCTTCCAGACTTTTGGGAATATCGTAATGGATAACGAATCGAACATCAGGCTTATCAATTCCCATACCGAAAGCAATAGTAGCCACAATTACATCAACCTCCTCCATCAAAAACTTATCCTGATTGGCTGAGCGGGTTGCTGAGTCCATTCCGGCATGATAGGGTAAAGCCTTGATGTTATTCACAACAAGTGTTTCAGCCAGCTCTTCTACTTTCTTTCGGCTCAGACAATAAATTATACCTGATTTCCCTTCATTTTCTTTTATAAACTTAATAATCTGAGACTCAGGTTTCGACTTGGGCTTTACCTCGTAATAAAGATTCGGTCTGTTAAAAGAAGCCTTGAAAACATTTGCATTTAACATACCCAAGGTTTTTTGAATATCATGCTGAACCTTGGCTGTTGCTGTAGCTGTTAAAGCAATAATCGGTGCAGGACCAATTTCGGTAACAATGGGTTTTATTCTGCGGTACTCCGGACGGAAATCGTGTCCCCACTCCGAAATGCAGTGTGCCTCATCGATGGCATAAAAAGATATTTTGACGTTTTTAAGAAAATCAATGTTGTCTTCCTTGGTCAAACTTTCCGGAGCAACATAGAGTAACTTGGTTTTTCCGCTCATTACATCGTCACGCACTTTTTGGGCCGCAGCCTTGGTGAGCGACGAATTCAGAAAATGAGCAATGCCATCTTCGGTGCCAAAACTTCGGATTGAATCCACCTGATTTTTCATTAAAGCAATCAATGGAGAGATGATGATGGCTGTACCCTCCATGATAAGTGCCGGTAATTGGTAACACAATGATTTGCCTCCCCCCGTGGGCATCAATACAAAAGTATCTTTGCCTTCCAACACACTTTTGATCACTTCCTCCTGTTGGCCTTTAAAACGATCAAATCCAAAATATTTCTGGAGATGTTCAGTTAATGTGTTTTCTATTCCCATAAAAAAGACCGGTTTTCAGATCAAAAAAAATAAATCGTAATTGCATAAGTATCCCGAAGATATATAAAATATTAATTGAGGTATCATGATTCTGACTGAATTTAAATACTTTTGGCCTGCCTTTAAATAAAATTAAGATATGCCCAACCATTTAAATAATGATTAGGTGCTATATTTGTGCGAATTTTCACCAACAGAATCGATTATCCTGAGCTATGTCAGAAGAAACCTACAAAGAAGAGCATTCAACCAAAACTAATAAAGCAGAGAAAGCTGAAATGTCATTTCTCGATCACCTGGAAGCACTGAGGTGGCATATCATCCGATCCATTCTTGCTATTGTAATTTTTGCTGTGCTTGCTTTTATCAACAGCCGATTTATTTGGGACAAAATTATTCTGGCTCCAAACGACAATAAATTTTGGACGAGCCAGATGATCATCAAGCTTAGTAACTTATTGGGAGTCCAATCAGAAGGATTAAACAAGAAACCTCTTGAACTAATCAACTTTCAGATGTCCGGTCAGTTTATGGTGGATGTTTGGACGTCGATTATTGCAGGTTTTATTATCGCATTTCCTTATGTGGTTTATCAGTTCTGGAGCTTTATTAAACCTGCACTATACGAAAATGAGCGTAAATATGCCAGCGGCGCAGTAGTTGTTATGTCCGGTTTGTTTTTCATGGGTGTTCTGTTTGGATATTACTTAATTGTTCCTTTCTCCATCGATTGGCTGGGGTCGTACCAGATTAGCGAAACGGTCAACAACCAAATCAACATTCTCTCTTACATCAGTTCGGTCGTCTCGATTGTAATTGCCGGCGGGGTGTCATTTGAGCTTCCGGTAATCGTTTACTTTTTAAGTAAGGTAGGATTACTGACTCCTAAATTCTTACGAAAATACAGGAAACACTCTTATGTGATCTTACTTATTATTGCTGCGATTATCACTCCACCAGATGTGATTAGTCAGGTCATTGTAACTATTCCCCTTGTAATTCTTTACGAAATAAGCATTTTAATCTCCCAGAGGGTAGAAAAAACCAATGCCCGCAGACTGGAAGAAATTTAACCGCAAAATTTTCTGAATGAAACTCAGAGCCGACAACATAGTCAAAAAATACAGAAAGCGCACCGTTGTAAAGGGTGTTTCCTTTGAAGTAAATCAAGGTGAAATCGTAGGTTTGCTTGGCCCGAACGGAGCAGGAAAAACTACTTCTTTCTATATGATTGTCGGTTTGATTCAACCTCTTTCCGGAAAAATCTTCATCGACGATGAAGAAATCACTAATCTGCCTGTTTATAAAAGGGCACAAAAAGGAATTGGCTACCTGGCGCAGGAAGCTTCGGTTTTTCGCCAGATGAGCGTTGAGGATAATCTGCTTTCCGTGTTGGAAATGACTAAATTCCCAAAAGATTATCAACTCCAGAAAGTTGAAACACTTTTGAACGAATTTGGACTTCAGCATATCCGAAAAAGCAAAGGATACCAGCTTTCAGGAGGAGAACGCCGCCGGACGGAAATAGCAAGGGCACTTGCCATCGATCCTAAATTTATTTTACTTGACGAACCTTTTGCAGGGGTTGATCCCATTGCGGTTGAAGACATCCAGCACATCGTAAAAACACTTCGCGACAAAAACATTGGAGTGCTGATTACGGATCACAATGTGCACGAAACGCTCACCATCACCGACCGCTCCTACCTGCTCTACGAAGGCTCCATTATGAAGGCTGGAACAGCAGAAGACCTGGCCTCCGACGAAGAAGTTCGCCGTGTGTATCTGGGGCAAAATTTTGAACTTCGATAAAACTCTTTCAGGCAAAACCTTGGACTGAAAAAGATTTCAATACCATATTGTACGAGAAAAAAAAATGACATACATTTGCACCGCATTTAGCGGGCGTGGCGAAATTGGTAGACGTGCCAGACTTAGGATCTGGTGCCTTGCGGCGTGGGGGTTCGAGTCCCTTCGCCCGCACTGCAAAAGATAACCGCCTTGCTTTACCTTGAAAAAGGATAAGCAAGCGGTTTTTGTCAATTTAAAGCAACAGGTTTTGGATATGGAGCCTCGGAAGAGCTCTTCTTCATCGCTGATTTCCAATAATTTTAAGTGAAAATTATGAATATTACAAGAGAAAACATCGACGAATTGAATGCAATTCTCACCGTTTCGATTGAGAAGAATGATTATGAAGCAACTGTAAACGATGTTCTGAAGAACTATCGTAAGAAA
>CAYRBM010000032.1:0-40271 GCA_964422425.1 uncultured Odoribacter sp. | reverse complement strand
GCCATGTTGATGCGTTTAACGATCCGCTGATTGATAACCGCGACTCGAAAAAACGGTATCGTGCCGACGTGCTTATTGAAGAACAGCTGGCCAAATACGAAGAAAAAATCGAGAAAGAAATTGAAAAAGCCCGCAAACGTTTCGGCGAATCGTTCGACGAAAATCAGTTTCGCGAAACCAACGGGCGCGTACTCGAATACCAGGCCAAATGGGACGAGCTTCAGGCCCGCTTCGTAAAAGCATTGAACGATAGCAACCTGGAAGAACTGAAACAAATCATCATCGACCAGGAAATTGTTTGCCCCATCTCCGGAACACGCAACTGGACCGACGTTCGCCAGTTCAACCTGATGTTCTCAACCGAAATGGGATCGACAGCCGATGGAGCCATGAAAATTTACCTTCGCCCCGAAACGGCACAGGGAATTTTCGTGAATTACCTGAATGTGCAGAAAACCGGCCGCATGAAAATTCCGTTCGGAATTGCCCAGATTGGGAAAGCATTCCGTAACGAGATTGTTGCCCGCCAGTTCATTTTCCGTATGCGCGAGTTCGAACAAATGGAATTGCAATTCTTTGTTCGCCCCGGCAGCGAATTGGATTGGTTCGAAAAATGGAAAGCTACCCGTATGGCCTGGCATCAGGCTTTGGGCTTTGGCGCCGATAACTACCGTTTCCACGTTCACGACAAGCTGGCTCACTATGCCAATGCCGCCGTCGATGTGGAATACCGCTTCCCCTTCGGATTCAAGGAAGTGGAAGGAATTCACTCGCGTACCGACTTCGACCTGTCGCAGCACCAGAACTATTCCGGAAAGAAAATCACCTATTTCGATCCTGAACTGAACGAATCGTATGTGCCTTACGTGGTGGAAACTTCGATTGGCGTTGACCGCATGTTCCTGCAGATTATGGCCGCCTCGTATGCCGAAGAAGATGTAGTGAGCGAAGACGGCAAAAAAGACATCCGCGTGGTGTTGCGCATCCCTGCCCCACTGGCTCCGGTGAAACTGGCCGTGATGCCGCTGGTGAAGAAAGATGGCCTTCCGGAAATCGCCCGCCAGATTATCGACGACCTGAAATTTGATTTCAACTGTCAGTACGACGAGAAAGACTCGATTGGCAAACGTTACCGCCGCCAGGATGCCATTGGTACGCCGTTCTGCGTAACCATCGACCACCAGACTTCGGAAGACAACACGGTGACCATCCGTTACCGCGACACGATGGCGCAAGACCGCGTAGCTATCGCCGATCTGAAAAACATCATTTCGGGAGAAGTAAGCCTGAAAAAGCTGTTTGCAAAATTGTAAGCGAATCAATACGAAATAAAAAAATCCGGCGCCTTCAACGATGCCGGATTTTTTGCTTTTATCAATCGGGTAAAATTTACAGCAGATTGGCCACTTTGGTCAGGCCCGCTACATTGATGAATTTAATCCGGCGGCCCTGCAAATCAATCAGGTTGTCCTGTTTGAATTCCGAAAGCAGGCGGATTACGCTTTCGGTCGCCGTACCAACCATATTGGCCAGTTCTTCGCGCGTCAGCGAAATTTGCAGCGTGTTGGCATTGTCGAGTTCGAAATTGTCCTTCAGGAGCAGTAAAACTTCGGCCAAACGCTCGCGAACAGTCTTTTGGGCAATGTCGGTAATGTAATCGTTGGCTTCGCGCAGTTCGCGGCATACAATCTGCAGCATGTGGTGCGAAAACTGCCAGTTGTGCTGAATCAGGTAAAGCAGCGTTTGATAGGGGATGTGGCTCAAAACGGCCTCTTCAATGACTTTGGCCGTAGTACAGGCCAACTCCTGGCTTAACAGTGAACGATAAGCAATAATATCGCCTTTTTTGGCAAACCGGATAATTTGCTCTTTGCCATCGATTCCGGTTTTAAAAATCTTCAGAATACCGCGGGTAACACAGTAAAAGCCAGTCAGCCGGCTTCCTTCCCGGTAAATAATACTTCCTTTTTTATACAAGGAACAGGTCTTATCGTAGTTGAGTTGGGCAATTTCCTGTTCAGTCAGCTTTTTGAATAACTGAAATCCACTTAAATCGCATTCTTCTTCGGCAGGTCGTTTGATTGAACTTCTCATCAGGTTTTATTGTTTGTTAATGAATTAAACAACAATCGAGACCAAGTAAAGATTTGGCGGGTTTCGCAATCTGTGTTTTGGTCGTTAAAAATAGCGTGTAAATTTAGAAACATTATTTCGATTTGTAACATTAGGAGAAAGTTGATATGAAACATGTACTTGACCTTGCCTGGAAAGAAAATCTGGCTTTTGAGTGTGATATGGACGGCCATCATGTGGTCGTGGATGCTTCGAAGGAAGCAGGCGGTAATGATCTCGGACCACGCCCGAAAAAACTGATGCTGACTGCTTTGGCCGGATGCACCGGAATTGATGTAATCATGATCCTGAAAAAGATGCAGGTTCAGCCGGAGTCGTTCAATGTCATTGTTGAAGGCGACCTCACCGAAGAGCACCCGATGCGCTACCATACCATGAAAGTGATTTACCAGTTCAAGGGCAAAGATTTGCCATACGATAAATTGGAAAAAGCTGTAAAATTGTCGGAAGAAAAATATTGCGGAGTTTCGGCTGCCTATAAACTGGCGATGGATTTTTCCACCGAAATCCGTGTTGTTGAGTAAACCTGAAAGCGATGACAGGCTTTGTCTTTCATCGCTTTCAAATCCAAAAACCATGAATCCGAACCTTTTTGAAGAAGGAAACGAGAAGATTTTTACCATCGGGCGTATCTGCCAGTTGAACCAGGAGGAAATCGAGCATAACCATTTGCCTCACCTTCACGACTTTTATTCCATTTTCTGGATCGAATCAGGCGAAGCCATTCATGCCACCGATTTTGTGGAATACAGCCTGGGAGCCGACACCATTTTGTTCGTTCCTCCCGGCCTAAAACACCGCATGTACATCGACAAATCGGTCTCCGGAACGTACATCCTTTTTAACGAGGATTTCATTCGTTATAACCGAAAAAACCATGTTCCGCTGAAGGATTACCGCCTTTTCAACAATCCCGACTTTAAAAGCCTTATAAAGGTCGTTCCTGAAAAGAAAGAAAACCTGCGGAACATTACGGCCATGATTTCAGCAGAAATGAATAACCGCGATAATTACAGTTCGGATATTGTGCTGAACTTGCTGCATCTGTTTTTGCTCGAATCGCGGCGAATTTTCGATCAGCAGTACCAGGCTCCGAAAGAGGAGGCCGACGCCACACCCGATACCACCATTATCCGCTTCAAGCAACTGATCGAGGAAAATTATTCGAAGGAAAAGAATGTTTCAGCTTATGCCGAAATGCTGAATGTCAATGCCTCGTGCCTGAACGAACTCACCAAACGCACCACTGGGATCACTGCCGGAGAACTGATCCGCAACCGTGTCATCGACGAAACCAAGAAACTTCTGTATTCGAGCAGCCTTTCGGGAAAAGAGATTGCATTTGAGCTCGGATTCGACGATCCGGCCTATTTCAGCCGCTTTTTCCGCAAGTACACCGGACAAACCCTGAAGGAGTTCCGGCAGCATAGCCGAAAAAAATACCATTAAATCCTTTTTTAGTCCATTTTTTGTGCTGTTTTCACACTCTATTTTTGTATCTGTATAAAAACAATTAAATTTTAAACAGTTACATAGTATCCCTTTTGGGTTATCAGAAAACTGGAAACAAAAAACATTCATTTATAATTAAAAACTAGAAGTATGAAAACAGTTAAATTTTTTGGATTATTGGTTTTGGCGGTTTCATTGTCAACCGCAGTTTTTGCAGGTTCGCAAAAAGTTGATGCATCAAAAAGCACCGTAAAATGGTTGGGTAAAAAAGTTACCGGCGAGCACTTCGGAACAATTGCAGTAAAAGAAGGAGCGCTTGATGTGGCCAACGGAAAAGTTACCGGTGGAAAAGTGGTAATCGACATGAATTCGATTAAATGTGATGATATTAAAGATGCAGGAACGAACGCAAAGCTTGTTGGGCACCTTAAAAACGACGATTTCTTTTCAGTTGCAACATTCCCAACAGCCGAACTTGCAATTACAAAAGTCGAAAGCAATGGCAACAACCATACTTTCAGCGGAAACCTTACCATAAAAGGAATTACCAATCCGGCAACATTTACAGCTACTTCATCGAAAGACGGAAAAAGCACTGTTTACAAAGGTGTTTTAACCATCGACCGCAGTAAGTATAACGTGAAATACGCCTCAAAATCGTTCTTCGACAACCTGGGCGACAAAGTGATTTACGACGAATTTACCCTCGACTTTAGCCTCGTGGTTGCTGAATAAGTGACTAGAGTACTTAAAGTTTGGAGTGCCTAAAGTTATACGCAACTCTAGACACTCCGAACTTCGAACTTCAAACTTTTTTATCATGAAACTTACAGTTCACCGGTCGGGATGCCGGGGCCATGCCAATCACGGATGGCTGAAAACCTGGCACACGTTCAGCTTTGCCAGCTATTACAACCCCGATCGGATGCATTTTGGAGCCCTTCGTGTGCTGAATGATGACGTCATCGCAGCCGGAATGGGCTTTGGCACTCACCCGCACGACAACATGGAAATCATTACCATCGTCCTTGGCGGAGAGCTCGAACACCGCGACAGCATGGGCAACGGCTCGGTCATTCTTCCCGGCGAAGTTCAGGTGATGTCGGCCGGAACGGGAATAACGCATTCGGAATTTAACCACTCGCAACAAAACGAAGTTAAGTTCCTTCAGATTTGGGTTTTTCCGGATAAGAAAAATGTAGAACCCCGATACGGTCAGGCCAAATTTCAGAAGGAAGAAATGGCCGGAAAATGGCGAACGGTTGTTTCGCCTGATGGTGCCGAGAATTCACTTTGGGTGAACCAGCAAGCCTGGTTTTCGCTTGGTGAGTTTGATGCTGATACATTGGCTACTTACCGTTTGCGTAAAAGCGGAAACGGCATTTATTTATTCGTGATTTCGGGCGAAGTGCAACTGGCAGCCGAAAAACTTGGCAGGCGCGATGCTATTTGCCTCGAAGAAATAGAATCTGAGATTGAATTTAAAGCGCTCACCGGATCGAAGGTTTTGTTGATCGAAGTTCCGATGTGAGCCGGGGAAAAGACAATACTTTAAAGGCAGGGATGAACGCGTTTTTCATTTCTGCCTTCTTATTTCACCATTTGAAATACCTGTTCCCAAATTTTCTTTTGCTGATACAACTCTGCCATTTTACTGTATGCAAGTCGAAACCCTTCAGTTCCTTCGTTATAAAACCTTGGCTTGTCTGCATTCTGCGGGTTCTCTCCAAGCGACCAACCAATAACAAGAAGTTGAATTTGATTTTTTGATGAATTGGCAATTAATGCCGGATTTGCTCTGACCATTGCTTCGCCATTTTCTCTACTCTCATACGAAACCAATCCTGACGCATTCCGATACTCTTCTATCGCTGCCGGTCCTCCGTAATATGCTTGTCTGGATCTTTCTTCAGCAGTTAAGCCGGAGAGCTCTTTTTTTAGCAATGCAACAATGTCAGGTATATTCGTTCCTTCTCCATTTTTATCGGCTTCAGCCCTGAATTCGTCTATCTGCTGTTTGAATTCTTTGGCAGCTTCTTTGTCCGTTTGTAGCAATTTCTGGTATGCTTGTTCCATTTCCCGGAATATTGTCTGGTAATCGGAACTAGAGTTATTTTGTTTATTCTTTTCTTCTTTTGCAATAAGCGCTTTCAGGAATTCTTCCTGAGAGACAGGGATAAAGAGCGGGATTTCCTTTTTGTGTACTATTGTTACTTCCTGACGATCAGTCTGGTAAATAGGGAATCCATTAAAATCGGCTGTCTTTTGTGGACAAAGATAAATATCGGAGACAATAGGAGATCCAAACATTTGAAGCGGGTCATTCACATAAATTCTAAGATTAGGCCCACCTTCCGAAGCAAATCGGGCGCCTTCTTCAAACATAAAGGGTAGGAAGTATATTTCAAGCGAATGATCAGCGCTATAACAAGCCACTTTCAATCCCTGTGGCGGAGCAAGCGAGTCCCATGCCGTAATTATTGAGCAAATCTCATCAAATACAGGCTTTTGAGTCCCAGTTATCTTCCTGTCAACTTCCCCTTTGGTGTAGGGCAAAAAAACACGTCCGTCAACCTCAACTCTTTTGTCAGAAAAGGGAGGCCGTTGCTGAGCATCCAATTGGATTATGTGTAATAACAATAATATGGTAGCCAAAAATTTTATCATTCTTTGTTCTTGAAATTTCTACTCCGATTTTTGAACCTTATTGCCATACAACCGCAAAGTGCCGTTGTAAGTTGCTTTTTCTGAACCAGACTCAGAATCGGAAGAGAAAGAACCTGAGATTGGAATTTCCAGGTTTCCACCCGGTTTTGTCAGGAAATTGACCAATGCTATGGCATCGATATGCGGAAGATTTTTGAAATATTCGTTTTCAAATTTCCCCACAAATTCATCTTGTTTTTTCTTATCTGCTTCGAGTAGGTTGTTTTTCATCATGGCATTGTTTAGGTCTGGGCCATAAAAAGTGCCACAGCCAACCGAAACCGGGAGGTCGAATCCCTCTGAAAGTTGCATTGTCCCATAGGTGGCGGTGCCTGTAACATTGCGTTGTGGATGGAATTGTGAATCGGCAACTCCTTTGATCATCAACCTGAATTGCAGGTTGGTTAAGCCTGTTCTTAATTTTTCGGCGTAATCAGGTACTGAAAAATATACCTGAAGGACCGGGTAAATTTCTCCCTTGGCTTTTACTGTCGAAACTACATCGTTTTCCCACGATGCAAATTGCGTTTCTACCTGCATCCAGTTTTCTTCCTCCTGATATCCACCCTGAGGAATATCCAGAAGCCCACCGTCGCTAAAACCAGCATTTGCATCATATTGGTTTTCGATATACCCTTTAAATTCAGTAGGTTGAGCTTTGAAAAATTTCAGGTCATTCAAGTTAAAAGCTAAAACAATAGGTGATTTAATTCGATAAGTTCCTTCGAGTTTCTGACCGTTTTTGAAATTTACCGAATTGTTGAATTCAAGTTCCAGTTCGCCCTTGATGTTAAAATCGTGTCCTGAAACGCCATGAAGAGGCTCGTAACCGGGTTGGACTTTAGATTCGAACTTCAAGAAAGCAAGACACATCAATGCCATGCAAATTACTTTGCGACCATTCATGATCGTTAAATTTTAGATTTTTACAAACTCAACCCGACGGTTTTTAGCTTTTCCTTCAGATGTTGTGTTTGGAGAGATTGGCTCAGATTCTCCTTTTCCATCGGTTTGGATACGACCACCATCAATCCCGAATTCGGTAGCGAGGGCATTTTTCACAGCGGCAGCCCGACGTTTAGATAAATCCAGGTTTTTAGCATCGTCACCATCGCTGTCGGTATATCCAATAATTTTGATTTTTACAGTCGGATTTTCTTTCAGAGTTTTGGCAATGTCATTAAGTGTTCCGAATGATTCTGCTTTCACAACATCTTTGTTTACATCGAAATAAATGCCATAACTGACCAGTTTTCCTTCGGTAATGAGCTTGCTGCGGGTATCTGGCGCTGCAGTGGTAATTTTGAGGTTTGCGACATAAGGTGTGCTATGTGTACTCCACCCACTAAAACGAAATCTGTTAAACTTTGTACCTGAGTGGATATTTGTCGGCATGTCGAACACTTTAGCGCCCTGATGATAGATGCGTAGCCTACGATTTTGCGCCCAGACAATCACATGGTTAACCTGGTTTAAGACCACCGGATTGGTAGTTGATTCTCCTTCGATCCAGCCTCCAGCGTCCAAGGTATTATTATATCCTTTGGTGTACCAGCGCCCTTCTTCGAATGAAATATGTACACCCTTCTTACCCGGATAAAGATCATCGGTTAATTCTGCATTTTCGGGGTCTTCATAAAAAGTCAGCGCATATCCATTGGCAAAATCCCCATCGGGGATAATATCAAATTCCATGATGAAGTTCTCGGGGAAGGGGATTTGTTTGGTGTAGCAATAAACAGCATCTTCCTTATTCATGTGAAACCAGTTGCCCGGAGCAATGTTCACAGTTTTCACTTCGCCGCCTCCATTGGTTGTCCAAAAAGTAGGAAAATCGCCAATGGCATCCTGCGAGAAATCTTCGAAATAAAGTACTTTGTCACCCGGAACAAAATCGTATTTTGAATAGCCTTTAAGCGAAGGAGAGGTTTTTTCCGGAGTAACGTTTTCTTTATTCGGAGCTTCATTCGTTTCCTCAGATCCTTCTACTTCAGAAACGTCTTCTTTTTCTTCAGTGGTTTCTTCTTGTTTGTCTTTTTTCTTCTTGAAAAGTTTACCAACACCTTCTTCCAGTTTATCGATGCCTTTATCAATGCTTTCATCAACGCGCTGATCGGCCCGGTTTGTCGATTTTTCCCTGATTTTCTCTTTCACATTGAATTGCGAAAAAGCAAGCGAAGAAATGATCAGAGCGGCCATTAGTAAAAAGTATTTTTTCATGGTTCATTCCGTTTAAAAGTTTGAAACTGATTGTTGTTTTTCTTGAAAATGTTCAATGTCCTCAAAATTAGATTGCCTCGCTTCACCAGAAAACCCCCCTTGGGGGGTATTTCCAAATTGTCAAAATCATGAGTACTGGTGTCTTTTGATCGTCTGGCAGCATAAGTTCCGTAGTTGGGACGTTTTAAAATTTTTCGATGTTTTACCCCCTTGGGGGGTAGATATTTGTCATGTATTTGAGTTATTTTGTAAATAAAACCCAAATCATGTCGAAGCAAACGCTGTTTTTTTTCGTTGCGCTGTTTCTTTCCGTTGGTTTGTCAAGCCTTTTTTGTACCCCGGTGAATGCGCAGTCCGATTCAAGGATCGATAGCCTGCTTGCCCTGCTGCCTCAGGCAAAAACCGATACAAGTAAGATTCTTCTATACCTTGAACTAGGAGAGATTTATGAGATGTCGGACCTCGAAAAAGGCAAGGAATATTACAGGAAAGCCCGGGTTATCAGTGAAAAAATAAAATATTCAAGGGGCTTTTTCAGGTTTGCCGTCAATTACTCCTACGTGTTAAATAGTGAAGGGCTACACGATTCATCCATTATCGTGAATCAAAAGGCGCTTGATCTGGCCCGAACCGAAAAGAACAAAAAGCAGATTGCTATTGCTTTGGGTGGAATTGGAAATTCGTACACATACAGATCTCAGTACGAAACGGCTTTGAAGTATTATCAGGAAGCCATTCCGTATGTTGAGCAAACGGGAGACAGAAATTTGCAGGCAAAATTCAATGACATCCTGCAATGTCTTTATTACAACCTCAAGCTTTACGACAAGGCTATTGAATACGGAGAAAAGGCGGTTGCTATTCTAAAAGACAAGCCCAACAGCTACGAGTACGGAAATGCGTTGATGAACCTGTCTGTCAATTACCTGCACCGAAAACCGCCATATACTGAAAAAGCACTGAAGGGACAACTTGAGGTCTTGCGGATCGGGCAACTCAACGGGATTCTCAAGATGCAGGCCTCTGCGCTAAACAATATTGCCGACTGCTACCTTACGCTCAGAAAGCCGGAAGAAGCCAGGAAATACCATGCTGCCGGGCTGGAACTGGGAAAAAAGATGAATTCTGTGCGGACGATTTATTTTGCATCAATGGGCCTGGGCTTCTACGAGATGCAGAAGAACCATTTTGATCGGGCAGAAAAATATTTTGGCGAGGCGCTTGAAGTTGCCCGGGAACATCAGATGTTGAAACAGGAGAAAGACGCGACTGCCGCTTTTGTCGATCTTTCGCTGGCCCGAAATGATTACAAAGCCTATAAAAACTACGAAAGAAGTTTAGATTCACTCAGCAACATGGTTTTGAATGATGCCATTCAAAAAGCCATGCTTGAACTTGAGACAAAGTACGAAACCGAAAAAAAAGAATCAAGGATCGGCGCATTGGAGCAGGAGCGAAGGTTGATTTTCTGGCTTAGCGGAGCCGGAGCTCTCATCCTGATTCTCATCCTGGCGCTTTTGTTCTTCCGCAACCGGATGATTAAACATCAGAAGATTTTGGCCGAACAGCAGGTTTTTCAACTGAAACAGGAAAAGCAACTGATTGCAACCCAATCGGTTCTGGAAGGTGAAACGGCGGAACGAAGCCGTCTGGCGCGCGATCTGCACGACGGACTTGGAGGAATGCTTTCGGTGGTTCGGTTAAACCTGAAAGGAATTAGCACCGGTGGGCTCATCGAATCTGATGATGTTGCAAGGTACGACAAGGCACTATGTATGCTCGATGATTCGATCAAAGAACTTCGGCGCGTGGCGCACAACATGATGCCCGAGTCGTTGTTGCGGTACGGACTGAAAGCCTCACTTTCTGATTTCTGTAATGATATTCCAATTGTTCAGTTTCACTATTTTGGGAACGATCAACGGCTCGACAGCAAGCTCGAAATATTAATCTACCGCTCGGCCCATGAGTTGGTAAACAATGCCCTGCGCCATGCTAATGCGACACACATCAACTTGCAACTGGTGCAAGAAGAAGATCGAATCTCGCTTACCGTTCAAGATGACGGTAAAGGTTTTGATCCGGAGACAACCGGGAAAGGGATGGGCCTCGATAATGTAAATAACCGCGTGGCTACTTTCGACGGGAAAATGAGCATATACTCATCGCCGGGAAGTGGAACGGAAATCAACATTGAATTTCAACTAAACCGAAAATCATGATCAGGGTACAGATTGTTGACGACCATAAAATGTTGGTAGAAGGATTAAGCAAACTGATCGACGAGTCGGGTGTTGCCAGGGTCGCCGGGGTTTCGCACGATGCTGCGCATTGTCACAGGATGCTGGCTGACGAAATACCCGATGTGCTGTTGCTCGACATTAATTTGCCGGATGCCAATGGAGTCGATCTGTGTATAGAACTGAAAACGAAGTATCCCGACCTGAAAATTTTAGCGCTGACAAGTTATGGTGAATATACAGTGGTCCGCCGCATGATTGAAAATGGAGCATCGGGGTATTTGCTGAAGAATGCAATGAGCGAAGAAATGATCGCTGGAATTGAAGCTGTTTTTGCAGGCGAGATTTTCCTCTGTCACGAAGTGGATGTGCTGATGAAAAAACAGGAGAACACTGCCGTCTGGCTTACTCAGCGCGAACGAGAACTCCTCAAACTGATTGTGGAAGGATACACCAATCCGGAGATTGCCGGGAGAATTTTTTTAAGCCCCGAGACCATTAAGGGTTACCGAAAGAACTTGCTGTTCAAACTTGGAGTGAAGAATACTGCAATGCTGGTAAAACTTGCCATCGAACAAAAGCTTATCTGATCTGCAACTTTCCAAGACATTTTACTTACCGGTAGCTCGCAATAATTCCAGAAACGATCTGATTTACGATTTCTTTCAGTTCTTCGGGTTCTTCAACCTGGGCATACGAACCGGAGCTGATTATCCAGTTGGCAAAACCGCGGAGTTCGTTATTGGCAAACCAAAGGCGGCTTGTTTGGTCGTCGATTTTTTGTGCTTCGATGAACCCGTACCAGTATTTCGATTCGTCGATCAGCTTCATCCGCTCAGTTTTCATCACCAGAACAACGTTGGCTTTTTCGCCCACAACGCCCATTTGCGCGATGAAATCGGCCATCGAAATGTGTTGTTTTCCTTTGAAGCTTTCGTTGGTAATTTGCAGTCCTTTGATGCGGTCGAGCCTGAAATCTCGGTACTCGCTGCGCAACCGGCACCAGGCAAACAAATGCCAGCGACGGCTGTAGTTGCACAGGCCAATGGGTTCAACCAGCCGTTTGGTGGGCGGTGCGCCATATCCTGCCTGGTAGTCGAGTTCGAGTACTTGCTTTTGGACGAGCGATTGCTGAATTTCGTGCAGAAACAAATGGTTTTCGTCGCCTTGACCGGGAGTAAAATGCAGCACGGCAATGTGCTCGTTTAGTTTCTCCAGCCTGTCTTTTTCTTCTGGATTGAGAATGGCTTTGATTTTGGTGAGTGCCGAGCAAAACTGCGCTTTCACCCGGTCGTCCGACATTTTTTCGATTAGTTTTTCGCCAAACAGCAACGCAGCAGCTTCTTCGCGGGTAAACATCACGGGTGGCAATTTGTAGTTTTCCATCAGGAAGTAACCCACCCCAGCCTCGGCGCCAATGGGCACACCCGAGGCCTCCAGCGCCCGAATGTCGCGGTAAACTGTGCGCAGACTGATTCCAAAGCGTTCGGCAATTTCCGAAGCCTTAACAATCCGCTTGCTTTGCAACTGAATCAGAATGGCATTGAGCCGCTCAAGGTGGTTCATAATGAAGAAGTAAAAAGGCAAAAGTAAAAAGATAAAAGTACACAGTGGTCAGTCGCAGTTGGCAGGAAAACGTTGCGGGTTGCGAGATACGAGTTTCGTGTTGCTTTTTAACCCGTAATCTGCATCTCGTAACCCGAAGCAATTTATTCTACGACTTGCTTTTCGATGACTGTTGCCCGAGGTCATATAAACGGCGTACCAGTCAGGAAGCCAACCTTGCTTTGTTGAGTTGGATCAAATCTTTGTTCATTTCGTAGTTTTTTTGAAGTTTGATCCAAAACTCTGCCGGAATATTAAAGGCTTTTTCGAGTGCAATTGCAAAGGGTATTGTAATACTCCTTTCTCCTTTAAGCAACAAGGAAACAAAAGACCGATTAAAGCCTGAAATACGGGCAAGATCGGCTTGCTTAATATTTTGCGCCTCCATTTCATCTTTAATAAATTCGGCTGGGTGGAATACATCTCCGGGAACCAAATCATTGGCATATTTTTTCATTTTTCGTAATGTTTAGATATTTCATTGATAACAATAATTTCAATTACAATATCCCCTGAATCTTCCCTTTCGATGGAGAAAATAAGTCGGTATTGTATGTTTAACCGGATTGAATATTCACCTGTCAGGTTACCTTTTAGCGCTTCAAAATGCAAGCTATTGAAGAGCCTCAATTCTTCGGCAGAATCAACACTTATCAGAAGTTGAACTTTCTTTTTGAATTGCTTAATTATTTCCTTCTGAAAAGGTAATTTACCCGCAAGGTTGTCGAGCGGTGTGAGGTAAAAATATTCAAGTTCATCCGTTTTAAATTTCAGCTTCATGAAACAAACATACAAAAAGTTTACAAATCTGTAAACAAATGAATCCTTTTTTGAAAAGAAGCAAAAAGTTTTCAGTGTACAGTTGAAGTTCGCTGAAAAACGTTGGGGGTTGCGGGATGCGAGTTTCGTGTTGCTTTTTAACCCGTAACCTGCATCTCGTAACCCGTAACAATTTATACTATGACTTGCCTTTCAACGACTGCTGCCGTGTTTCGGCCATGTGTGCAGCGTACCAAACTGCTCCGTTTTGCCGGATGGTCAGGATACACTTTTCGCGGTTGGAACCAAAAATAAAGGCAAAAACCTTCGAGATCGGGTTGTTGAATTTCCGGCAGGCATTGGGCGTTTCGAGCTTGCAATCGGCGCAACTGCTAAATTGTTGCTCTATGTTATAGGCGCGAATGTTGCACCAATGTTTCCCTTGAATTTGTTTACAGCCTGGACATTTGCCGTTGAGGTACTTTCGGCAGGCGCCGCAATACAATCCGCAGTAAGCAATTAGTTGCGGATCGTTTTTAACTTCTTTATTCATTTTACTTCAATTTGAATTTCAGTGACACAGTTTTCCTGATTTTCAAAATCGCAAACTTTGTAGATTTCGCGCGATGTTCCGGTATACGAAAGTCCTTGCTGCATAATGGCCGGCATCAGTTTTTGGTAGGTTTGCCCCAATGCGGCCCATGGCCCTTTGTGAATTTCGCTGATGCACTTAAACTCCGGAAACTCGGCAAACCGGAACTTACCCGGATCACCTGCTTTTTGAGCAATGGGTAGGGCAATAGTCAGCTCGAAGCGGGTATTCGGATTTCCGTCGGAACCTTCGTAAACCCAGATTTGCGGACCGGTAATTTCCAGTTTCAGCTCGGCGGCTTTTTCGGTCAGTTCATTGGGCAGATTTCCGGTATCAGTCGTCAGGGATTTCAACGAACTTTCAAGCGTAATGCAAAGTACAGTGGTTTTTTGTACGGTTTTCTTTTCCATGGCAAAAGTGTTTTGTGCGATTAAAATTAGTGTTAATAACAGAACTGAAAAATGAGTAATTGTTTTCATGGCCCGGTGTTTTTATGATTCCAGGAACAAAGGAAATACAGGCTGGTGACAACAGTGTGTCAGTAGGGCAAGCAGAAAGTGATTTTATTTTCAGATAACTCGGTGATGTTTTTCTTTTGTACCTTTGATCGTGTTAAGTTTAATCAGCTAATTCGCTTGTTATGAATATAGAAGCAGAAAAATCATTGATTATAGAGGAAGTTAAGCAAGTGAACGATCCCGACTTGCTTGGTGCAATTAAAAGTATGCTTGATTATGCCCGGAAAAATGAAAGAAAAATTTATGACATTCCGGAGACGCATCAGAATTTGGTTATGGAACGATTTGAAGAAACCAGGAATAATCCGGACAAACTTTTGGACTGGAACGATGTGAAAAAAACGTTGTGATGTTTTATGAAGAAGTATAGCATCAAGATTTATCCTGAAGCATTATCGGATATAAAGTCAATCTCTGTTTGGTATGAAGAACAAAAGATTGGTTTAGGTCAAAGATTTCAATCTGTTGTTAAGGACCAAATTGATGATTTGCGTTATACTCCACAGAAATACGCCATTCGATACAGGGAAATCCGCTGTATGTTGATTCATAAATTTCCGTACATGGTTCACTATTATATCAATACCCAAACTTCCGTTATTGAAATTCTTGCAGTAATCAGTACCTCCAGAAATCCGAAAATCTGGGAAGAAAAAGAACGGAAAATTTAAACGAAACGCCATGCAATCCATCAACCCATTTACCAACCAGATTATTGCCGAATACAGGGAATATTCAGCTTCCGAAGTCGAAGAAATTGTCTCTGAAGTTGATCGTGCATTCCATTTCTGGAAACTAACAAGTTTCGAACAGCGGGCGGTTTGCATGAAAAACCTTCAGGCGAAATTGCTTGAGAAAAAAGAGGAACTGGCCGCCATCATTGTTTCAGAAATGGGAAAAGTAAAACGCGAAGCCATTGGCGAGGTGGAGAAATGCGCCTGGGTTTGCAGTTTTTATGCAGAAAATGCCGAATCTTTCCTGAAAAACGAACCCATCAAAACCGAAGCTTCCGAGTCGTATATTTCGTATCAACCCATCGGGACTGTTCTGGCCGTGATGCCCTGGAATTTCCCGTTCTGGCAGGTTTTCCGTTTTTTGGCTCCGGCGCTGATGGCAGGGAATACCGGCGTTTTAAAACACGCCTCCAATGTTTCGGGTTGCGCATTGGCCATTGAACAGCTCGTTCAACTGGCAGGTTTTCCTGAGCATGTTTTCAGAACCTTGCTGATTGGCTCCAAAATGGTGAAAGCTGTCATCGAAAACCCCAAAATAAAAGCGGTGACACTCACCGGCAGTACTCCCGCCGGAAAATCGGTGGCTTCGGCGGCCGGATTTGCCCTGAAAAAGTCGGTGCTCGAACTGGGTGGCAGCGACCCGTACCTGATTTTGGAAGATGCCGATATTCCGACAGCTGCCCGACTGTGTGTCACCAGCCGTTTATTAAATGCGGGGCAAAGCTGCATTGGCGCCAAGCGATTTATTGCTGTCGATTCGGTTTATGAGGCGTTTAAAACCGAATTCGTTCGGCTGATGAGCGAAGCCCGCTTTGGCGACCCGCTCGATCCTCAAACCACGATTGGTCCGCTGGCCCGCATCGATTTGCGCGACGAACTTCACCAACAGGTGATGAAAAGTGTTGAAATGGGAGCCACCGTTTTGCTTGGAGGAACAATTCCTGAAAACGAAGCGCCTTTTTATGCGCCCACTGTTTTGGAAAATGTCGTTCCCGGAATGCCAGCCTATCACGAAGAGTTATTCGGCCCGGTAGCGGTTTTGTTCCGTGCAAAGTCCGATGAAGAAGCCATCCGGATTGCCAACGACACGGTTTTTGGTTTGGGCGCTGGTGTGTTTACATCCGATATTGAACGAGGAAAGCGGCTGGCTGAAAAAGGGCTGGAAGCCGGTTGCGTGTTTGTGAACGATTTCGTAAAATCCGATCCGCGATTGCCATTTGGAGGCATCAAAGAAAGCGGCTACGGGCGCGAGTTATCTACAATTGGCATCCGTGAGTTTGTAAATTTAAAAACGGTGGTAGTGAAATAAAAGAATATAACATGAATCGAGTAAGCATTTCTTCAGTATTTCTAATCTTTAGTATTTTATCCTGTAATTCGTCGAAAATGAAAGTTGATCTGATTGTGACCAATGCAACGATTTATACCGTAAACGATTCGTTTGCTGTTGCCGAGAGTTTTGCTGTGAAAGATGGTAAGTTTCTGGCTGTTGGAACCACCGAAGAAATTACCGCGAAATATACATCGGATCAAGTCTGGGATGTCGACGGACAGGTTGTTTACCCGGGATTCAACGATGCGCATTGCCATTTCTACGGATACGGAATGAACCTGATGCAATATGCCGACCTGGCCGGAACTGCCAGTCAGGAAAGCATTTACCTGAAACTTCAGGAACACAGGAAAAAGACTGGCGGCGACTGGTTATTGGGCCGTGGCTGGGACCAGAATTTGTGGCCCGAAAAATCATTTCCCGACAATCAACGGTTGAATGAGTTGTTTCCCGAAGTTCCGGTTTACCTGATTCGGATTGACGGTCACGCAGCGTGGTGCAACAGGAAAGCGCTCGAACTGGCCGGAATTACGGCGCAAACCAAAGTGGATGGGGGAGAGGTGCTCCTGAAAAACGGGCAGCCATCGGGAGTGTTGATCGACAATGCCACCGAACTGGTTTCGAAGCTGATTCCCGCTGCTTCCGAAGAACTGAAAACTAAAGCGCTGGTGGAAGCGCAAACAAATTGCCTGGCAGTGGGATTAACCTCAGTGACTGATTGCGGTTTGCCAAAAGAAACCATTTTGCTGATGGATTCGCTCCAGAAAAAAGGTCAACTCAAAATGCGTATCAATGCCATGATGGAACCCAGCGAAGAGAACTTTGCCCACTTCCTGAAATCGGGACCCTACAAAACCGATCGTTTGCAGGTCAACACCATCAAGCTGTATGCCGATGGCGCCTTGGGTTCGCGGGGTGCGCATCTGATTGAAGATTATTCCGACGATCCCGGAAACCGTGGTTTGCTGATGAATGACGCTTCATATTTCGAAGCCATTTGCCAGAAAGCTTATGAGGCAGGTTTCCAGGTGGCCACCCATTGCATTGGCGACGGCGCCAACCGTTTTATCCTGAAGATTTACAGCAAATTTCTGAAGGAAAAAAATGATCGCCGGTGGCGGATTGAACACGCCCAGATTGTCGATCAAAACGACGTTGAGTTATTTGGAAAATATTCGGTCATTCCGTCGGTTCAGGCTACACACGCAACTTCCGACATGTTTTGGGCCGACGAACGGTTGGGGGCCGAACGCATCAAAACAGCATACGCGTATCAGGAATTACTGGCTCAAAACGGATGGTTGCCCAATGGCACCGATTTCCCGATTGAAGACATCAACCCGATGAAGACCTTTTTTGCGTCGGTGGCCCGCAAAAATACCGAAGGATTACCTGTTGAAGGATTTCAACCGGAAAATGCCCTTACCCGCGAACAGGCTTTGCGCTCGATGACCATTTGGGCCGCCAAATCGGGTTTCGAAGAAACTGCCAAAGGAAGCATCGAACCGGGCAAACTGGCCGATTTTGTGGTGATGGATACCGATTTAATGAATTGCTGCGAAGATGCTATGCTTCGGGCGCGGGTTTTGAAAACCGTGTTGGGCGGGGAAGTGGTTTATCAGGCCAACTAAATGTGCTATTCGCGTGTATTCACCCACTCAGCCCATGAAACTGAAGAGAAATAACTGCGCAGCATCCCATCAAATAAACGAATAGCCTGCAACCGCGATTGAGTAGAACTTATAACCTGAGTTTCGTTGGGAATCTGCCTCATCCGCTGATTGAGAAAAGCGTTGAATTCCTTAGTGGTCTGAGAATAGTTGGAGACTGTTTTTTGCTCGGCGATAAAATGAATATTTCCCGGTATCCGGATGCTGTCAACCGGTATGTCGGGCATATACAGTTGAATGAGTTTAAATGTATTTTCAGGAAGTTTGTATTGCCAATCGGCATAGCTGCCAATTAAATCAATCAACTGATCTTTACTTTCCTGATCAGGCTGCTCAGGAAGAGCATTGAGTTTTTGATGCAAGTCGGTTATCAGGGGTTGTAGCGAGTTCCAGTTCGTTTTCAAGGTATTCATACTGACCACATCCTTCACCGGATTGTCGCTGGGTAATCCAACAAATGAAACCGAAATTTTATAGGACGGATTTCCTGCTTTTACCTCATCAATGGATGATTTTAAAGCAGAAACCGATGCCTGCAGGTTTCGAACCGATGCCTGTACCGCGGCAAATTTCAGTTTAAAAAAGTTATTCTCAATACTGTCGCAATTCGCCTGAACCAGCCCCAGTTTTTCCAGTATCTGGTCATTTTTCATTCCTGAAGCCTTTACATTTGTAGTCGAAAACCATTCATCTGTTGTTCCGGCCACCTTAAAATAGATGGTTGTTTCGGCCAGATTTTCTTCCTGAGTTACAACTCCGCCGTAATCAAGCTGCCAGGTAGCCCGAACAGTTATTTTAAGAAAAGTTTGCGAGAAACTGCCTGAGGACATGACTATTTCAGACAGTAATTGATTGGATTGCGGCTTTACCTCAACAAACTGATCTGGATTATAACTTACTTTCTCGCTCAGGAGTTTCCATTCTCCTTTGGTACCATTCATTTCGTAAGTCAATCCATTTTCGCCTCTCGAAAGAATTTGAGCTTTACCGGCAATGTCGGCATACGTATCCGGAAACTTGCAGAAATCCCGTCGCCCTCCTTCCATATCAACACTCAGGCTTAGCTTTTGTCCGGGGGTAACGGTAAGGATATCACCGTTTCTGAAGTTTTTGTCGTCTATTTTAATCTGAATAAAAGGCTTACGCTGAGGCTGCACGCCCCAGGCAGAGGTGATCACACTAAGCAGAACAAGGACTAATACCAATCTTTTCATGTTTTCCTTCGTTTAATAGTCCGTGGATGGCCATAAATTTAAACAAAAATCGAAACGATGAAAATGCTTTAACTCTTGATTTAGCGATGAAAACAATTTCAATTAAAGCCGTTTTTTAGCTCTTTACGATTTTTTCGGTAAATAGTTGACCTGCTGTTCTAATCTGCACAAAATACACTCCCTGTTTCAAATCGTTTAACCAAAGAACAAGTTGGTTTGAACCACCCGGGATAGTCCGTAACATTTTCCCTTCGATGGAAAATAAACCGACTGATTCTATTCTATTCTCTGCCTCAATAGTTAATTGCCCCTGAGTTGGATTAGGATAAACTTTAAATTTGGCTTGATTTGCTTGGTCTGGTACGATGGTGGCCAAATCTTTAAATGCCGGAAGTTTTTTATCACTGTACAACCTGTATTCTCCGGCTTTCAGAAGAATTGGAGTATTTACATCAGCAACCTGAAGTTCTGCTCCACTAAAAAATTCGTACCAGGTTCCAGGATGCTGAAAGACTGGAGTAACAGACTGATCACTCACATCAAAATTTCCTAAAACGGTGATTTGATGGTCGTTCAGTTTCAGTTGGATTCGTTTGGCCGGTCCGCTTAAAGAAAGGGTTTCTTCACCAGAAGTAAATACATCAAACTGTGAACGCAACCTGAGCATGGCCGAATACACATCAAAAAGTCTTAACCGTTGCGTATCGTTCAAATAGTTCCAGCGAACAGGCTTCTCCCCCACCCTTCCATTCTCATCGATTGAAACATCGTAGCCCAACTCACCAAATTGCCAGATCATTTTCGGGCCCGTAAGCGACATAAAAAAGGTGGTTGCCAGTTTGCTTCGGTCGAGCGCTGTACTCATTGTTTTGGTGCTGTATGTTCCAAATGCATTTCCATAGGTTAGTGTCCGGTACATTTGCCTTTCCTCGTCGTGGCTTTCCATGTAGGCCACCAGTCCGGGCTTCGAAAATCCCCGTTGTTGATACGAAGCCCAGCTAAAGTTTGATTTTCCGGAGTCGTTGTACCCCATTGCGGCTTCGCCAAAGTTGTAATTGGCATTTCCCCACACCAGCATTCCATTTTTGTAGGCTGCCAATTCTTTTTCTTCTGAATTATCGGCAAAATGTTCGAGAATAACCAGTGCTTTCGGATTGACTTCCCAGATTTTGTCGGCCATGCGTTTCAGGATTGCGATACGGGTTGCATCGTACGGGCTGCCATCACCCGGAAGGTTGGTAAAGCCTTTGGTGAAATCGAAGCGGAAGCCATCGACTTTGTATTCGGTGAGCCAGTATTTGGTCACGCGGTCAACAAAATCTTTGGTGGCCTGACTTTCGTGGTTGAAATCGAATCCCCAGCTATAAACCGGATTGGGCGAAGTTTCGTTAAACCACGGATTATCGGCCGACGGGCGGTTGAGCGCATCGTTCCAGTACATTTTAACGAAGGGATTGGAGCCGTAGGCATGGTTTAAAACAATATCCTGAATAACGATAAATCCTTGCCGGTGGCATTCGTCGATCAGCGCTTTCAGGTCGTTTTTGGTTCCGTAGGCCTTATCCGGAGCAAAGTAGAAATTTGGGTTATAGCCCCAACTGCTGTTTCCCTCAAATTCGCTGAAGGGCATAAATTCGATGGTATTAACGCCCAGCCTTTTCAGGTAATCAAGTTTGGCCTGAACAGCTTTGTACGTTTTTTCTTCGGTAAAATCGCGGATGAGCAATTCGTAAACCGATAATTTGGAAACAGCCGGAACGTTGTAAGTAGTTGTTTTCCAGTCATAAGGCGTTTGGCCGGGTTGCAGCACCGACACCCGATCGGTGCCCTTTCCGTCGGGGTAAGCCATCAGGTTGGGGTAAACCGATGATGAAATGTATTTATCGTCGTATGGGTCGAGTACTTTGTCGGTGTAGGCATCGGCTACTTTCAGTTTTCCGTCGATGAAATACTGAAAGGCATATTCTTTTTGAGGAGTCAGATTGTCGACTTTCAGCCAGAAATAGCTGCCGTCTTTTTTCATTTGGTAGTTGTTGGAGGGCAGCCAGTTGTTAAAATCGCCCACCACAAACAGGTAGTTTTTTCCGGGTGCATAAACCACGAGAGTGGTCGACTGCGTTCCGGAGTAATTGATGCCATCCTGAACTCCGGCCGGACGTGCTTCGGTCGCAGTAGCTTCGCGGATACACACGTAAACCGAATCGCGTTTTACGGTGGTATTTTGAGTCGCTTTAACCTTCAGCCAGTAATTTCCGGCTTCGGCGATGGTCATATTTTTGGTAATGAAAGTGCCGGTTTGAGAGGCAACTTCCTGATTGTCGATGTAAAGTTTCAGGTCGGCCGAAACGGTTGCGGTAACGGTAAACTGAAAAGTCTGGTTTTTCTCGAATACATTAATCTTTGCGGGAGAACCAATTCCAAGATTCAGTCCTTCAGTATAAACATTGACAAAAATATCCTTGGCTCCGGTGGCCTTTCCTTCTTTTGAGCCATCGGCACTTCTGAAAACAAAAGCCAGTTGTTTGATGGTTTCGCCGGAAGGAACATTGTAAAAGGTTCGAATGTCCGGAGAAATTTCGAGGGTGTAGGTATTGGCACCTGTTCGGGTCATTTTGGCCTTTGGAATATTGGTGTTCCATGCGGCGATGACGTACTTCCAGTCGGATGATGAAGCGCTTTTGTCGGTAATGACACCGGTGTGGGCATAAACGTCTCCGGTAAAATCTTTCAATCCGGCAGTACCCTGTGTGGCATCGAAAGTAATGGTAACCGGCTTGTTGTCGGTTGGATGAGCCGGATTGGAACTCACCTGCGAGAAACTGATTTTTGCACAGGCAATCAGGAATAAAAACAAAATTCGCTTAATCATGACGGAGTATGTTGAATGATTTGAATCTATAACAAAAAGAAAGCTTACCCTGTTTTGCAACAGGATAAGCTTTCATATTCACTGGCAAAATATTAGTTCTTTTTGATCGTACATGAAACTGCCGGCTTGCTCAAATCGAGCGTAATCGTGTAATTTCCTGCTTCAGTTACTGCAATGTTGGCACCATCCTGTTTTAGGTCGGTTAAACTTCCACCCAGGTTGATTGACCACTGATCATTAGCCCTGAATTTCATTTCACCAACTTTCAGGTCAATTGTTGCAGTGAGCACTTTATTGGTAGCATCCCAGGTCATATTCTGATCAGAATCCCAACCTCCGGCGGTAGCACTTCCAATAATACCCCAATGATTGGCAGTATAAGTGTATTCGTTAGGTTTGCTCAGGTCGAGTACAAAATAGTAATCAGCTTCAACTGTCACTTTGATGTTTGCCCCACCGGCCTGAAGTGTAGAATTGTCAGACGATCCGTAATTGAAATCCCAGTTATGATTGGCCCTGAATTTGAATTCATCTGCTTTCAGGTGTACACCACCTCTCCAGGTTTTCATTGCAGGATAGTAGGTTAACGGAGTTTCGTCGTCCCACGATTTAGGAGTAGCCGCACCAATAACACCCCAAACAGTTGCCACAGCGGTATATTTCATAGCAGCAGCATCAGCATTGATTTTGTAGTACCCGGCGGGCGAATTGATGTTGTCCCCATTCGGATCCAAAATACCAGCGGTTCCGCCATAATTTGGCCCATCCCAATTGTTCTGGGTTGCAAATTTCCAATTATTCGATGAGTTGGCCATGTAAACATATCCTTCCAGTTTATCCGGATTTGCCACAGTACTCTTCACTTGCGGCGACTTATCAGGTGACCAGTTTGCCAAGCCTGAGCCAGGATAGCTGGCCTCTACATAATCACCGGGCAAATTCCAGGTGCGGGTATCAGCCAGTGTAGTGAACTGAACATCTGGTCCGTAAGCTGTTCCGGCACTGTTGGTGGCAAATGCACGTACATGATAAGTAGTATATTTGGTCAGATTTGGAATGCTGCTCACAAATGCACCGATTCCGGTTCCGGCTTCAATTTTATTATCACTCAGTGTTGGATTGGCCGAAGTTCCCCAAACAATACCACGAGCAGTAATAGTACCGCCTCCGTCATAAGTTACTTCACCTCCAGAAACTGCTGACGTTTTGGTAAGAGCACTAATTGCAGCTGTAGTCACAACTGGCAAATCAACCGGTGTTTTAAATGAAACAACCGGGCCATAGCCCGTTCCGGCACTATTGGTGGCATAGGCTCGTACATAGTAAGTTGTATTACCTTTCAGACCTGCCAATGCACTGGTAAAAGCTCCTGCTCCTTTGCCATCGGTTGTTTTACTGTCATCAATGGTAGGAGTTTGAGTGCCGTAGCATACCCCGCGAGCGGTTACCTCGGCGCCTCCGGTAACAGTAACATTTCCTCCTGTTGAGGCTGATTTACCTGTCACCGCAGTAACTGCTGAAGTAGTAAGCGTCGGCACAACCGGCAATGTTGTGAAATTGTACTCTTCACCATAAATTGTTCCGGCTGATCCGGTAGCATAAGCTCTTGCATAGTATTTGGTTGCATAAACTAAATTACTAAGCGTAACTTCAAACGTAGCAGCAGTTGTTGTTCCTGTAAAGGCAACCTTATTATTTGAAACAGTTGGCGAAGCAGAGGTATTGTAACAAACTCCCTTTTCGGTGAAACCATCACCCTGAGCTACTACGAATCCGACCACTTTAGCGGTATTTGAAGTAACTTCTTTGAGTTGTGAAGTTGAAAGTTTGGGCGCTAACCTCACCTCCGACATTTCCTTTGTACAAGCGGAAAAAATAAGAACTGCCGGAAGAAGTATGGCCAGGACCTTTTGTATGGTTGTTCTTTTCATATCTGATTTCTTTATAAGTTATTGTGATGATCAGTTGGTCTGAACTACTTCAACGCAGAACAGACCAACTGTTTACAATTTAGTTTTTGGTAATGGTACAAGTACCTCCAACTTCACCTTTCACTGATTTAGGATTGGTAATGGTAAGCACAATGGTATAATTACCAGGTGTTACAGTAATATTACTTCCGTCAACCGTCAGCTTATCAGGCGTACCTCCAAGGTTCCAAGCCCAACCGTCGTTTAGGCGGAATTTGATGTCGCCGGCTACCAAAGTGATGGTAATTTTCCAGGTACCGGTTGCAGGATCGTAGTCCATTTTCTGGTCAGGAGAATCCCATCCGTTTGGAGTTGCAGATCCAACCAGTCCAATCATATAACTTTCAAGTTTATAAGTCAATGCTTTTGTGTCGAATGTTGCTTGATACCAACCGCTGGCTGCAGGAGTAATACCGGCTCCATTCACCACCAATGCCGAACCTGTTGCTCCATACGAAACGTTGGCATCAGGGTCTTTCAACGTAAATGGTTTGGTTGCATCAAGCTTTATAAAACCTGAATATTTACCATCGCCCAACGCTGATTCAACTTTCTGTGTAACTCCTGAATTTACCAGATCCAAACGAGGCAATCCATAAGTTGTAACATTCACTGTTTTAACAGCAGAACTGTAAGCAAATGGTTTCGTTCCTGTTCCGGGGGCTCCTGTGCCAGCATCAACGGTAAGTACTGCACGAATTCGCAAATCAACGGAAGTAACCTGATCGGCCGGGAATTTTTTCAGGAAAGCACTGTTTAAGTCGCTTACCGATACTTTAAACGATGTGGCCTGAACTCCTGAAGCCAAAGTAATAGCATCAGTAAAATTAGTTCCTGATTTACAGGCTTCGAGGAAATAGTTGGCTGAAGCAGCGAAACCTGGATCAACTGGTGTACCAACAAATTCGAGAATATTGGTTCCGCTGGCACGTTTCAGTGTCAGATCCGGAACTGTTTTAATAGTCGGGGCTATCGGGTTGTCGAGCATAACTACGTTTTCACCATCTTTCTCACACGAAAGCAGGAGCCCGAATAACCCAATGATGGTCAGATATATAAAATATTTCTTTGTCATTGTTTCGATGTTTTAAGGTTAATTATAGCCCTGATTCTGTTTGATATTTGGATTGGCCGACACCTCATCACCCGGAATCGGGAACAGGTTCAAATGAGCTGAAGTTTGCGAACCGGCATAGGTTCCGCCTTTCCACTGCCACTTGTAAGTTCCGTTGGTAAACTGGCCAAATCGAATCAGGTCGGTACGTCTTTGTCCTTCATAGTAGAATTCGCGTGCACGTTCGTCGAGCAGGAATTGTGCGTTAAGCTGGGCTGCAGTAATATTTCCTGAAGCATTTCCATAAGCTCTGGTCCTGATGACGTTCACATCTTTTACTGCATTAGCTGCATCGCCCAGGTTGAATAGAGCTTCAGCTCTCATCAGGTAAGCATCGGCTAAACGAAAGATCGGGTAGTCAGTACTTGCATAGGCCGGATTGTAATTGGCAGCCTGCGAACCATCAGCATTTTTAGCAGTGAATTTATAAACACCAATTCCGTAGTCTCCATTTGAAGATGCACTTGGAATGTTCATGCTTTTCTTCATTTTCAGGAAAACCCTTTTGTCTTTGCATTGTGAAAAAGTAACATCAGTAGCCGGAACCGGTTTATTACCATAAGTTGCAATTGTATCTACCAACACATTCATAAAATCTTTACGGGCACGATTACCGTTCCAGTTCGTATTCGATGTCAGCCCGTGGAAATCTTCAGCACGAACATAAACAGCATCACTGCTTGATTCAATCAGGAAAGTTGTTCCAACATACCCCTGTGTATTAATACCGTCTTGCGACCAGGCAAAAATCATTTCAGGATTTTTTGTGCCATCGTTATCTGCTGAAAAATTCTGCCGATAATTGGCTGCCAATGAATATTTCCCGCTGTTGATCACCTTATCGCAATAAATTTTACAACTATCCCATTTGGCAGTACCTGTATAAACTTTGGCATTCAGATAAACACGGGCCAGTAACATCCAGGCAGCAGCTTTGTCAGCCTGCGGATAGGAGAACTTTGGTTCGCCCAGTTTATCCTCAATTGCACGAAGTTCGGCAGTTACATAGTTGAATAATTTTGCTCGTTCAATCTGCTTCGGAAAGAATTTACCTACTCCGTCGGCATCGGTCGTAAAAGGTGGATTACCAAATAAATCCATGTGCCAGGCATAGGCAAGTGCACGCAGGAAACGAGCTTCAGCATTGTATCGGATAACAGTTTGATCGGTGCTGTTTTTGGTAAAGTTGATGAAATCGTTGGCATAAGTAATACTTAAACCCAACCGTTGATACAAAGCGGTCAAAAATGGGTTGCTTGGACCCCATGTTTGCGTATTCAAATCAGAAATACCCACATCGCCCCAGGCACAAATGGCTTCGTCGGTCGTAATTTCCTGAACGTTCCAAAGTGCTCTCATGGTAGTGAAGAAATTACCATCGGAAGCAGAGATGTCGTCGCCACCATTAGCTCCCTGACCGGAAATGATGAAACTGGCATAAATCTTACCCAGAACCTGTTTCATGTAAACAGGATCGTCGCCCAGATTACCAGCCAGAATAGTATCCGGATCTTTTGGCGTAACATCCAAATCGTTTACACACGATGTAATCATCAGTGTGGAAAGAATGAGTCCTAATATTATCGTTTTCTTGTTCATATCTCTTTTGCGTTAGATGATTAATAGGTAAGGTTAATACCCAACATGAAAGTACGTGGTCTGGGGTAGAAATTGTTATCAATTCCTCCACTTACTTCAGGATCAATGCCATCGTATTTCGTAATGGTGAAGGCATTTTGAACGGTAAAGCTTACGCGGGCGCTGATTTTGTCGGTAAGTTTATCAATGCGGTAACCAGCACTGATGTTATCGAGTTTGAAGAACGAAGCATTATCAACAAAATAGTCGCTGGTAAACTGACGTTTAACAAAATTGGTTTCGTTCAGATATTTGGGGAAGTTCTTCCAGTATCCGATCTGATACATCTGATCGTATGATGAACCTGCAGCAATTTGGTTATACACGTAATTACCAATACTTGCTCGGCTTGAGAATGACGCATCAAATTTTTTGTAAGTAAAACGAGCGGAGAATCCCAGCAAATAATCTGCAACCGGATTGTGATAGATGTATTTGTCGGCATTGTCACCATTCACCGTTCCGCCCTTGCCTGAAAGGTCAACGTACATTCCTTCGATTGGCATTCCATTGGAATCATATACCTGTTTATTCACAAAATAGGAGTATGCCGGATATCCAACACGGGTTACCTGCTTTTGTCCGGTAAAAGCATCTCCGTAAAGCACTCCGATGTAATTTGGGTCGTCGGTAAGCAAAAGCTTGGTGATTTCATTCTTGTTGTAAGTCACGTTAAACCCGAGGTTCAGCGACATATCTTTAGTCGAGATTGGAACCAGGTTCAGAGTAAACTCAGCACCCTTGTTTTCCAAACTACCAACATTGGTCAAAAGGGTATTTGAAAAGTTGCTTCCGGTAGGAATCGTAACGGTATTTAATAAATCATCCGTAACACGTTTGTAAATATCAAACGAACCGTAAATCCGGTTATCAGCAAAACCGAAATCCAAACCTAAGTTCTGTGTTGTAGTCTCTTCCCATTTGATGTCAGGATCGTAAGGATTTGGACGAAGGGTCGGAAGATAAGTTCCGCCAATCATGTAATATGAACCTGGTGAGGAGGTAATGTACCTGGCCTGAGCCGGATAATCATTACCGATATCCTGCTGACCGGTAACCCCCCAACCTAAGCGCAATTTTAAATCGGAAAGAACTTTTACATCTTTCAGGAAGGATTCATCTTTAATTTTCCAGGCAAAAGCAGCCGATGGGAAAAGTCCCCACTGGTTATCGCCTGAAAAGCGCGATGAACCGTCGTTACGCATAGTGAAAGTTAACAAGTAACGATCTAACAAAGTGTAATTTAAACGTCCAAAGAAAGAAACCAGGTAGTTTTCGGTAATGAACGATGATTCCTCTGTAACTTGTTTGGGATGAGTACTGTCTTCAATACCTCTTGTAAAAGTACTTCCTTCGCGCTGAAAGTGTTGCCAGGAATAACCAGCAGTTACATCAATTTTACTTGAAATCTGGCTAAGATCCTTGTTGTAATTCAAATAGAAATCGAGCAGATCGTTTTGGTTAATCCCATCATAATCGCTTAAGCGGCCCCAAAGCGGGCTGGTTAAAACCGATGGCGAAGTCGTTGGACGATTGTTATGCCCTTCGCTTTGTGTATAATCGGTTGCCAAATTCAAAATGGCATGCAAATCAGTCAGGAAAGGAAGTTTGTAATCGAATTTTGCACTGGCAATTACTCGGTTTACCTTCGATTTGTTATCAGAAGCCATCAGTTGCTCAACCGGATTGGGTGTTCCTAGATTTGCTCCGTAATTACTCCACTGGAAATAACCGTCGGATTTGGTATTTCCATCTCTCACTGGCTTAGTTGGATCCATGTTAATGGCTGACCCTAGAGCTCCTGTATCGCCAAAATTATTATCTGTTGACATTCCCTTGGCATTCAGGTTAACCTTCAGATCTCCATCCAGCAAAGTCGGATCAACACTGATAGAAGCAGTCAAACGCTGCATATCGGTATTCTTCATGATACCAATTTGGTTGGTATAACCAATAGAAACACGATAAGGAATGGAATGGAATGCTCCCGATAAACTCAGGTTGTGATCGTGAGATAAGGCCGTACGGAAAATTTCCTTTTGCCAGTTGGTATTTTCATTACCCAGCTTGGTAAAACTATCTGCTCCATATAAATCCTTATGGTCTAAGGCTATCTGACGAATTTCATCTCCTGAAAAAACATCGATGAATTTAATGGCACTGGCCACCGAAGTATTTACATCATAACTTATCCGGATTGGACTTCCGGCCTTTCCTTTTTTAGTTGTGATCAATATTACACCGTTTGATGCTCTTGATCCGTAAATAGCTGTTGCTGAAGCATCCTTTAGAACAGTAAAGGTTTCAATATCATTCGGATTAACGAATGACAGAAAGTTGCTGCTACCTGCAACGTTGTTGTTGTCAAGCGGAACTCCGTCAATAATGATCAATGGATCGTTTGAAGCATTCAGCGATGATCCGCCACGAATACGAATGGTTGCACCACTTCCGGGAGCACCACCGGAAGTAGTAATAACTACACCGGCACTTTTTCCAACAAGCAACTCTTGTGGCGAGGTTATCGCCCCCTTGTTGAAGTCCTTCGAATCGACGGCAACCACCGAACCGGTGGCATCACCTTTTTTTACCTGACCATATCCAATAACAACTACTTCATCCAATTCTGCATTGTCAACTATCAGGGTAATATTCAGATTTTTCTGACCATCGGCAACAACCTCCTGGGTTTTATAGCCAACAAACGAAAAAAGAACAACATCGCCCTTATTTGCATTCAATGTGAATTCACCATCATAATTTGTGATGGTTCCGTTAGTAGTTCCCTTTACTACAATAGAAACACCTGGTAAGGCTTCTCCCGATGAGCTATCGGTAACCTTACCCGTCAATACCGATTGTTGTGCCATTGCATAGTTCCCAAGCAAGAGCGACAGAATCAGTATTAATCCATTTAGGTTTTTGCGAATAATCCTCATGTTTTAATAATTATTGGTTCAAATACTCATTTTTTGATTTTTTAATCCAAAATTCTTTTGTTAGTTCCGTTAAAATTTCCGTTTTGAGTTTCTTAAAAATTAATTCCGAGGCCAAAGTATAGATTTCATTAATTTTTAGTTAAAAAATGTTATACCCTCATTTCTGCAATCGTTTGCGGTTTCGTTTGCATTCAAAGTGTTTAAAAACAGGTGGTAACTGGTAGGTATGTTTTGAAAACGAAACAGGTCGTACCTCACTGAATTTGACCTTGGAAATAAATGTTTATCTTTCGGGAGGAATTCCGAAAAGACCTAACCCTAGCTACTCTATGCGCAGTAATCAAATTACCATAAAAGATATTGCCCGGATTTTGGGTATTTCACCTTCGACTGTTTCGCGGGCATTAAAAGATCATCCCGACATTAATGCCGATACCAAGAAGGCAGTCAACGAGCTGGCCAACAAATTAAAATACCAGCCTAATGCCGTGGCATTAAGCCTGAAAAATAGCCGCAGTAATACGATTGGTGTAATTATTCCTGAAATTGTACACCATTTTTTTTCTTCCGTAATCAGTGGAATCGACGACATCGCGAATGATAAAGGTTTTACGGTCATCATCTGTCAGTCGAACGAAAGTTTTACCCGGGAGGTTGCTAATGCCCGAACCTTGCTGGCTCACCGCGTCGACGGGGTTTTGGTTTCTATTTCGAAAGAAACCAATACGTATGACCACCTGATCGATCTTCGGGATGGAGGACTTCCACTTGTTTTCTTCGACCGGATCGCCCCCGGAATTGAAGCCGACCAGGTCATTATTGATGATCGGAAGTCGGCCTATAAAGCAACCCGGCATCTGATTGAAACCGGACGAAAACGAATTGCACACTTTGCCGGTCCCCAAAACCTGATCATCGGCCGTGAAAGGCTCCAGGGATATCTTGATGCCCTGAATGAATTTGGAATTCCAGTTGATCAACAGCTGATTATTGAAGCTGACTCTTTTGAATTAGCCCGAAACGCTGTGAATAAAATGATCGAAAGCGAAATCGAGTTTGACGGAATCTTTGCAGTAAACGATTCAACTGCTGTTGGAGTCATGCAAACCATTCAGAAGAAGGGATTTAAAGTTCCTGAACAGATTTCTGTCGTAGGTTTCTCCGATGGATTGCTTTCCGGGATTACCGACCCGAATCTTTCTTCAGTCGATCAGCATGGTTACGAAATGGGAACAACAGCTGCCGAATTGCTTTTTAAACGAATTTTATCCGACGATGAAGAATATACTCCGGAGATAAAAGTCTTAAATGCCGACCTCATTGTTCGTGGTAGTTCCACGAAAGAATAATTTTTTCAAAAAAAGTTACATTTTCTGCAAACGTTTGCAATGCGGGTTTTCATCTAAAAATGGCTGTTTGGCCCGATAAATAAGGCATTTGCGCAGGTTCATGATTTGGATTTCTAAAAAAAGCTTCTTTATATTTGTACAGTTAATTCCGTTTAATAATTCCGTTTTTTGCTTCTTCCAATGTCCTGAAAATTCTTTCAGGAGATTTCAAAATTAATTCCAACGCATTTGGTTGTTTGTTTTTTTGTGGATGTACGCGATGTTTCGGTTTCGCCGATCAGCCGCATTCAGCAGTGTTTTGGTTATTCGCCAAAGTATTTGCACATTCAATCAAATAAACCAATTAATACTGAATCAAAATGAAGAAGAAACCTGCATTGAGTTTTTGGCAAATCTGGAACATGAGTTTTGGCTTTTTAGGCATTCAATTTGGCTTTGCCTTGCAGAACGCCAATGTGAGCCGTATTTTCGAAACGCTCGGCGCCAAAGTTGATGCCATCCCGATTTTGTGGATTGCCGCTCCGGTCACGGGGTTGATCGTTCAACCGATCATCGGTCACATGAGCGACAAAACCTGGAACCGGTTTGGACGCCGCCGCCCGTATTTTATGGTGGGCGCCATTTTGGCCTCGCTGGCCTTGTTGCTTATGCCCAATTCGCCTGCTCTGTGGATGGCCGCCGGATTGCTCTGGATTATGGATGCCTCGATCAACGTGTCGATGGAACCTTTCCGTGCTTTCGTGGGCGACATGCTACCAAATGAGCAACGAACTTCGGGTTTCGCCATGCAGAGTTTCTTCATCGGGACCGGTGCGGTAGTGGCGTCGGCTTTGCCTTACGCACTGACCAACTGGTTCGGAGTTTCCAATGTGGCCGAAGCCGGGGAAAAAATTCCCGAATCGGTGAAACTTTCGTTTTACCTCGGCGGGGCTGTATTTCTGCTGGCCGTAATGTGGACAGTTTTTTCAACCAAAGAGTATTCTCCGGAAGAACTGACCGAATTTGAAGCCGAACAAAAAAAGTCGGCTCAAATTGAAGAGCCCGAGCGGACATCATCCCAAAATCTCCTTCCCGGATTTATACGGAATGGTTTTATCTGGCTGATTGTTGGAGTTCTGGGAAGTATTCTCATTCAGCAAATGGGCTGGGAAAAAGAATTGTACATTCTGTCGGTAGGTTTAGGTGCATTCGGACTCATATTACTGGTTGCGGCCTGGTACACCCGGCAGGGCCTGGTTCACAACGGATACGTTGAGGTAATAACCGACCTGATGAATATGCCCAAAACCATGAAACAACTGGCCATTGTTCAGTTCTTTTCGTGGTTTGCGCTGTTTGCCATGTGGATTTATTCCACCTCGGCGGTTACCAGTCACATCTACGGAACCAGCGACACGGCCTCGAAATTGTACAACGACGGTGCCGACTGGGTGGGAATCCTGTTCTCGGTTTACAACGGCTTTGCAGCTGTGGTGGCTTTCGGGCTTCCCTGGCTGGCTAAATGGACGAGCCGGAAAATGGCCCACGCCATTGCATTGGTCTGCGGAGGACTTGGACTCGCCTCATTTTATGTGGTGAAAGATCCAAACCTGCTTGTTGTGTCGATGCTGGGTGTTGGGATTGCCTGGGCCAGTATTTTATCGATGCCTTATGCTATTCTGACAGGATCGCTTCCGGCGCAGAAAATGGGAACCTACATGGGAATTTTCAATTTCTTCATTGTTATTCCACAGATTCTGGCTGCCAGTATTCTCGGCTTTTTCACCAAAACATTGTTCCACGGACATGCCATTTACGCGCTCATTCTCGGGGGTGTTTCGCTCCTGATTGCCGCTGCCAGCGTGCTGTTTGTGGATGATGTGGATCAGAAGTAAAAAGTGATCAGTCGCAGTGTTCAGTGAAATCGAAGCAAAGGCACAAATTGGGTTATTCCCTGAAAGGGTTATTTAGACTAGCCTGGGGCGTTGCCCCAGGAAAATGACAAAGGACAAACCCCTTCCGCGAGAAAATGAATAGAAGAGTGATGAACTCTTTTCGGACGGAACGGCATTGACCTTGAAAAATGAACTAATTAAAAGAAACGTGACGAAAATAGACGCTTGCTTATTTGATCTCGATGGCGTTGTCGTGGACACCGCCAAATACCATTTCATTGCCTGGAAAGCCCTTGCCGATGAATTGGGTTTTGAATTTACACACGAAGATAACGAACGATTGAAAGGCGTTAGCCGGATGGCGTCGCTCGAAATTTTGCTCGAAATAGGCGGCCTGCAATTCTCTGATCAGGAAAAAAGAGCAATGGCCGAAAAGAAGAACGCACTTTATGTGAGCTACATCGAGCAAATGACTCCCGAAGAAATTCTGCCCGGAGTGGAGGAGTTTCTCCGGGAACTGAAACTCGAAGGTATCAAGATAGCGCTTGGCTCGGCCAGCAAAAATGCACCCATGATTTTGGAACGTATTCAGTTGGCTCACCTTTTCGATGAGGTGGTCGATGGCAATTCCATCACCGAAGCGAAACCGAATCCCGAGGTTTTCCTGAAAGGCGCTGAAAAACTCGGTGTTGATCCGGTCAACTGCGTGGTTTTCGAAGATGCCATTGCCGGAATTGAAGCAGCCCGGAACGCCGGAATGCGCTGTGTCGGCATTGGCGAACCCGAAACACTGGGCATGGCCGATCTGGTCATCCCCGGATTTGACGGTTTTACACTGGAGAAACTAAAAAAGAAACTACAGGCTACCTTCTAGTTCTTTCGACTCTGACGAGGGAAAGATTAGGGCTTGGATTCCTAATTGGTATCGCCCTGAAAGGGCATAATCTATCAGCCCGGGGCAACGCCCTGGGGAAAGGAAGAAAATAGGAAAACCGTCCGCGATCATAGGTAGAAAATAGTGAATATCTTTTTCGGACGGAACATAGATTGGGTTGAGAAAAGAGATTAGAAAAAATACCTGACTCGCGTCAGGATTAACAAAATAACGTATGAAAAACTACATCATACACGACGAGTGGAAAATCATTGAAGATGGATTTCACAAAGATGAAAACCGGATCACCGAAAGCCTGCTGAGCATTGGCAACGGACGGACCGGTCAGCGGGCGAACTTCGAGGAAAAGTACACCGGCGACACGCTTCGGGGCAGTTATGTCGCGGGCGTTTATTACCCCGACAAAACCCGCGTGGGCTGGTGGAAGAACGGCTATCCCGAATACTTTGCCAAAATCCTGAATGCCACCAACTGGATCGGGATCAATGTTGCTGCTGATGGAGAAGAACTCGACCTGAACACGGCTCAAATCCGGTCGTTTTACCGCGATCTGGATATGAAATCGGGGCTGCTCACCCGTCGCTTTGTGGCGCAACTGGCTTCGGGAAAACAGTTGGAGGTGAACTCCCGCCGTTTTTTGAGCATTGCTGATCAGGAAATCGGGGCTATCAGTTATTCGGTGAAGGCGCTCAATTTCTCCGGAAATCTTTCGTTTGAGCCTTACATCAATGGTGATGTGGTGAACGAAGATTCGAACTACGACGAAAATTTCTGGATTGAAATTTCGCAAAAAGCTGTCGGACAAACCGGTTTTGTTTGTGTCGAAACTAAAAAGACAGCGTTTCAGGTGAGCACCGGTATGAGCGTTTTCGTGAAAATGAAAAGCAACCTGATCGCTCCCGAAATGACGCCCGTTGAAAAAGAAAAATACGCCGGACTGCAATTTACGGTTCCCGTTCAGCAGGGCGATGAAGTGGTGATTGAAAAATATGCCGCCATTATTTCGACGCTTTACCACGGCAAAAACAAGCTTCAGGAGGCTACTGAAAAAACGCTGAAACGCGCATCAGAAAAGGGTTTCGACAAGCTGCTTTCCGATCAGCAAAAGGCATGGGCCAAACGCTGGGAAACCAGCGACATTCGCATTGAAGGCGATGTGGCTGCACAGCAGGGCATCCGCTTCAACATTTTCCAACTGAATCAAACGTATTTGGGCGACGACGAACGCCTCAACATTGGCCCCAAAGGATTTACCGGCGAAAAATACGGCGGCGTAACGTATTGGGATACTGAAGCTTATTGCCTGCCTTTCACGCTTGGAACAGCTCCGCAAATGGTTTCCAAAAACCTGCTGCTGTATCGTTACAAACATTTGCCAAAAGCCATCGAAAATGCTGAAAAACTAGGCTTTAACGATGGTGCGGCTTTGTACCCGATGGTGACGATCAATGGCGAAGAATGCCACAACGAATGGGAAATTACCTTCGAGGAAATCCACCGCAACGGAGCCATCGCCTATGCCATTTACAACTACATCAATTATACCGGCGACCGCGATTATCTTGCACCCTACGGATTTGAAGTGCTGTTGGCCTTGTCGCGCTTCTGGAGCCAGCGAATTAACTGGTCGGAAGAGAAAAAGAAATTTGTGCTGCTCGGCGTAACCGGTCCCAACGAATACGAAAACAATGTGAACAACAATTTCCACACGAGTTACATGGCGGTGTGGACGCTGAAATATACCCTCGAAGCGATTGATTACCTCAAAAAGGAACACTCGATGTTGTACGAGGATTTGGTCAAAAAGCTGAAATTTAAAGAACTGAACGAGACTTCGCGGTGGAAAAAAATCATCAGCGAAATGTATTTCCCTTACGATTTTACCCGGAAAATATACCTGCAGCAGGACGGTTTCCTCGACAAGGAACTGAAGCCTGTCAGCGAGCTGAAACCCGAAGAACGGCCCATCAACCAGAAATGGTCGTGGGACCGCATTTTACGTTCGCCTTACATCAAACAGGCCGACACGCTGCAAAGCATCTACTGGTTCGAAGATGAATTCGACAAAACGACCATCGCTCGTCATTTCGATTTTTACGAACCGCTCACCGTGCACGAATCGTCGCTTTCGAGCTGTATCCACGCCATTTTGGCGGCCTCGATCGGTCGTCAGGAGAAAGCCTACGAAATGTACCTGCGCACGGCCCGTCTCGATTTGGACGACTACAACAACGACACCTGCGACGGGCTGCACATTACCAGCATGGGCGGTACCTGGATGGCGTTTGTTCAGGCATTTGGCGGAATGCGGGTGAGAAACGGACAACTGAATTTCGAACCATTTATTCCTGAAGGGTGGAACTCGTATTCGTTCCGCCTGAATTTCCGCGAAGCGCACCTGGAATTCAGAATGGACAAATCGCAGTTTAGCGTATACAATCACTCAAAAACCAACATCGATTTGGTGGTGCACGGAAAACAGGTTCATTTGCCTGCAAAAAAAGAAATAACGATAAATAATTAACAATGTCCGTCAGCTAAAGCAGACGGCAAAGGATAAGCAGCTCATTGAATTGGTAGCTATAATCTTTGCGGCGATATCCTTTGCCGTTGCCTTCAGGCAACGGACACCAGAAATAAAAAACTCTTACATTATGCGAAAACTATATTTATTCATTATTGCTGTCGCTTTCAGCATCTCAACTTTTGCACTGAATGTCGATCGCGTTGAGCCCACATTTTGGTGGGTGGGCATGAAAAACCCAACCGTTCAACTGATGGTTCACGGGCAGGAAATTGCCTCAACCGAAATCAGCCTGAATTATCCCGGCGTGAAAATCAAAACCATCAGCCGTCAGGAAAATCCAAATTATGTATTTATCGATTTGGTGATTTCTCCGGAAGCCAAAGCCGGAACATTCCCGATTCAGTTCAGGAAAAGCAAAAAGGAAGTGGTTTCGTACAACTACGAGTTGAAAAACCGCGAACCCAATTCGGCCAGCCGCAAAGGTTTTGATGGTTCGGATGTGATTTACCTGATTACTCCCGACCGGTTTGTCAACGGAAATCCAGCAAACGATGCCGTTGCCGGAATGAAGGAATTGCCCAATCGTTCGCACATGAACGGCCGTCATGGTGGCGATATTCAGGGAATCAAAAACAGTTTGGATTATCTCGCCGGAATGGGTTTTACTTCGGTTTGGCTCAATCCGGTTCTGGAAAATAACATGACCCAGGTTTCGTATCACGGTTATTCAACAACCGATTTTTACAAGGTCGATCCGCGCTATGGCACCAACGAAGAATACCGCGAATTGGGGAAAGCGATTCATCAAAAAGGCATGAAACTGATGATGGACATGATTTTCAACCACATCGGTTCAGAGCATTGGTGGATGAGCGATATGCCATCGGCTGACTGGCTCAATTTCTATCCGGAATACAAAATTACCAGCCACCGGCGCACAGTCAATCAGGATCCACATGCTTCGGAAGCCGATAAAAAGCTAATGGCTGATGGTTGGTTCGTCCCAACGATGCCCGACATGAACCAGCGCAACCCGTTCCTGTTGAATTATCTGATCCAGAACAGCATTTGGTGGACCGAATATGTTGGTTTGGACGGAATCCGGATGGATACTTATCCCTATCCCGACAAATTTGGAATGGCCGAATGGACCCGCCGGATGCTGGAAGAATATCCTGATTTTTACATGGTGGGCGAAGAATGGGCGATGAATCCGGCCATTGTTTCTTACTGGCAGAAAGGCAAAGTGAATGCCGACGGCTATGTTTCGGAACTTCCCGGCCTGATGGACTTCCCGCTGAACAATGCTGTTGTGCAGGGTTTGAAAAATCCGGAGACCTGGGGTGGGGGTCTGGTAACCTTGTACGAAGCTCTCGCCAACGACTTTCTGTATCCGAACCCGGGCGATCTGGTGATTTTTCCCGATAACCATGACATGTCGCGTTTTTATACCCAGTTGGGCGAAAATGCCGATTTGCTGAAAATGGGTCTGGCTTATTATGCCACCACACGCGGTATCCCGCAGATTTTCTATGGAACTGAAATCCTAATGTCGAATCCCGGAACCGAAGAACACGGTGTGATCCGTTCTGATTTTCCCGGTGGATGGGCTGGCGATCAGGTGAATGCCTTTACCGGCACCGGACTTTCGGCCAAACAGAAAGATGCGCAGGATTATTTCCGCAAAGTGCTGAACTGGCGGAAAACCAATCCGGTAGTTCATTCCGGAGCGCTCAAACATTTTGCGCCCGAAAATGGAATCTACGTCTATTTCCGCTACAACGAATCAGGAAAAGTGATGGTTGTGCTGAATAAAAATCAGGAAGCAAAAGCGTTGGATACCACTCGTTTTAGCGAGGTAATGGCTGCCTGCACTTCCGGAAAAGAAATCATCTCAGGAAAGAACATCACCGATTTAAAAACCCTGAATGTTCCGGCGATGAGTGCAATGATCATTGAGCTGAAATAAAAAAAGTGTTCAGTCACAGTGTTCAGTCACAGTTCCGGTTCCAGCAATCGTTAATGTCCTGAAAGGGCAAAATATCCCAGCCCAGGGTAAAGTGACGAAGGAACGACGCCCTGGGTTAAGGAAAATAAAAGAAAAACCGTCCGCGTGTAACACAATTGCAAAGAGGTTACTTTTTCGGACGGAATGGAGATATTTCTGATTTAAAATGTTTAAAACCAATAAGATGAATAAACTACATCGCCTTTTCATTATCCCGATGTTGGCCTTACTCCTGTTCTCATGCCAGCCTACACCAAAAACGCCGACGGTGATTCCGGCACATATTCCGGAATGGACCAAAAATGCAGTGATTTACGAAGTTAATATTCGTCAATACACGCCTGAAGGAACGTTTAAAGCTTTTGAAACACATCTTCCGCGCCTGAAAGAACTGGGCGTCGATGTACTTTGGCTGATGCCTGTCCACCCGATTTCGGAGAAAAACCGTAAAGGAAGCCTCGGATCGTACTATTCGGTGAAAGATTATAAAGCTGTGAATCCTGAATTTGGAACGATGGATGATTTTAAGGCTTTGGTAAACAAGGCTCATGAAATGGGATTCAAGGTAATTATCGATTGGGTGGCCAACCATACCGGCTGGGACAACCAATGGATTGTTGACCACAAAGACTGGTACACGCAGGATTCGCTGGGGAATGTGATTCCGCCAAACCCCGACTGGTCGGACATTGCCGATCTGAATTTCGACTCGCAGCCCATGCGCCGCGCCATGATTGATGCGATGGACTTTTGGGTTCGCGAAACCAACATCGACGGGTTCCGTTGCGACGTGGCCTGGGGCGTTCCTCAGGACTTTTGGGAAGCTGCCACCGCATCGCTCGATTCCATCAAGCAAGTGTACATGCTGGCCGAAGACGAAGATCATCCGGGCTTGCTCGAAAAAGCTTTCGAATCAAATTATGCCTGGAAATTGCACCATATTGTGAACGAAGTAGCGCAAGGTAAGAAAACTGCTGCCGACATTCAGAAATATTATACCGATTCGGTAAGTAAATACGCTCCAGGATCATTCCCGATGCAATTTATCACCAACCACGACGAAAACAGCTGGGCCGGGAGTGAATACGAACGGATGGGCGAGGCTGTGAAAACATTGGCGACACTCACGTTCACCATCGAAGGCATTCCGCTGATTTACAGTGGACAGGAAGCCGGGTTGAAAAAACGCCTGCTTTTCTTCGAGAAAGATACCATCAATTGGAGCAATCTCGATATGCAGAAATTCTATCAATCGCTCGTTAGCCTAAAGAAAAACAATGTAGCCCTGTGGAATGGGGTAGCCGGTGGACCCAAAAAATTTGTAGAAACTTCGGCGCCTCAGCAAGTTCTGGCTTTTACACGCGAGAAAGATGGCAATCAGGTTCTGGCGATTTTCAACCTTTCAGCGCAACCGGTTGAAGCCACCATTCAATTGCTGCAGGCAGGCGATTACAAGGAATATTTTTCAGGAGAAGAAAAGACATTTGAAAAGGGTTCGACAATCAAACTTGAACAATGGGGGTACCAGGTTTTTGTCAGCAAATAATCCTTTTTTGGGGGGTTGGTTTAGGTTAATTGAAAAGCCTGTCCGTTTTTTGGGCAGGCTTTGTTTTTATCTGGCGATCCACTCTTCGGGATTCATTTTCACATTTTCCTTCCATATCTGAAATTTAAGAACAGTTTTATTGTCGTCGCCACTATCATCCGTACCAATGGTTCCCAGTATTTGTTTTACCGATACTTTATCGCCCGCTTTTACCTGCACATTCACCAGGTTTGAATAAACCGAAAGGTATTTCCCATGACGGATAATAACTGCCCAATTTCCACCGGTAACAGTGAATACACGGCTAACTTCACCAGCGAACACTGAACGAGCCTTTGCTCCTTCTGCAGTCGAAATATCTATACC
>CAYRBM010000031.1:0-40511 GCA_964422425.1 uncultured Odoribacter sp. | reverse complement strand
TATCATTGATAGAAATGCAATTGCTGTAAAATATTAGATCGAACTCACGTTATTTTAGTTGCATTATCGCGTTTACAATGGGATTGGGCGGTTTATGGAAGCCTCATTGGCTGGAATTCTGCCCGTATAGTTATTGCAATGCTGCTTGTTTTTCCGATAGCTGCCCTTTTGAAGCTGAAAAACAAGACCCGTCGTACTTTGTTTCTGGCCGTTTCGTACGGGAATGTGGCTTACCTGGGCATTCCGGTTTTGCAAAGCGCGTTTGGTAGCCAGATTCTTCCTGAAGCAACAATGATTTCTGCGATTTACGTATTCTGGATGTTCACGCTGGGAATCTTTCTGGTTGAGTATCTGGGTGATCATCGCGTACATTGGCGGGAACTGGCTTTTAGACTTATCACTAACCCCCTTTTGATTGCAGTTTTTGCAGGGCTTGCTATTGCGCTTTTTCGTCTTAAACTTCCGAAACCCGTTATGGCCGGACTCGATATTTTTGCGGGATCAGTTACGGCAGTTGTGCTTTTCTCTCTGGGCTTGTTTATGGGTAAACAGCCCTTCGGAAAAGTTCGAGACTGGTTTCCCGTTCTGGTTTTTAGCCTGATAATTTTGGTGGTTTTACCCGGATTGTTTTTCCTGATATCGAAACGATTTGTTGATGTTTCAGTAAGCAAAGCCTGGGTTTTGGAGGCTGCTATGCCAATGGGTTTGACGGCCTATGCACTTTGCCACAAGTATAAACTGAATACAGAATTTGCTTCGAGGGCGGTGGTTGCCAGTACCCTGCTGGCTTTGCTGACTTTACCCCTATGGCTGGTTATTTTGGGTTAAAAACAGGCCAATTTCCTTTTCAATTTCAAATTTGCTGACCTCTTTTCCAATGAAAACCAGAATATTTTCCTGATTTTCAAATGGATTGATAACCGATCCTTCGGTCATGCGGATCATTCCCCCAACTGATTGAACGATGGTGGTTATTGGGTTATCTTCAAACTGGATAACCCCCTTAATCCTGAATATCTCTTTATTATGCAACGATGCAAAATACCTGAACCACTCTGTAAACTGCTCCTGGTTCAGTTTTCCGGCAAACCGGATGGTGAAGCTGTGATATTCTCCTGATTCAGGTTCGCTGTAAAAGGGCTTCCGTAATTTCCGGATAAAATCTTCCTGAATCAAAGCCTGTAGCATATAAGACTGCATCAGGTCGATGCGGGCAAAATTCGCTTCTTCCAAACGGGCAGTTTGGTTGAGCGAAATAATCTTTTTTCGCGCAGCAATTACTTGAGCGGGACTGGCTTCGCCAATTTTATTCAGAATGATCAGGTCGCTCAGGATAATTTGTTTTTGTGGAAGTGCTTCATGGTCATATTGCCCGAAGTTTACCGCATCAACGAGGCAAACCGTTCCGGCTAAATCAAATAATCTGATCAGGTCGGCATCCTGGTAAAACGGACTGATTACCGGTCCCGGATCAGCTATTCCGGTAGTTTCGATAACCAACATTTCGAGGTGATCGTGTTTTTTGACCAGTTCCTGCAGGGCCAGCGAAAATTCGTTGAAAATACTGCAGCATATACATCCGTTGGTTAGTTCCACAATGCTTTCGGGCTTGTAATTTAAAATTAAACGCGGGTCAATAGCGGCTTCACCAAACTCATTTTCGATAAGCCCCACTTTAACCGTTTGGTTTTGAGCCAGTAAATTGTTGATGAAGGTAGTTTTTCCCGATCCCAGAAATCCGGTGACAATCAGAACAGGTATTTTATTTTTTTGTGGCAAGATGCAGATAAGTTTTTGTCAGATAGAAATCTTTAAAACTTAAATATAAAGGATTTCTCACCCAATATGTTCATAAATAACAAAAAAAGCTGTAACTTGTTAGGTACAATATTGTCCTATAGAATTATCCATGTTTCACAATTTACTAATTTAAAAATCGAAAACTATGAACAGATTACTGATTGTATGTTTGGTGCTGTTTGGGTTTGCAGCCTGTCAGCCAACGCCGAAAACAGCCCCGCCAGTTCCAATGGAAGATTTCTTCCGGAATCCTGAAAAAACTGCGTTCCGGCTTTCTCCGAACGGGGAATATTTTTCTTATCTGGCTCCCTGGAAAAAGCGCTTGAATGTATTTGTACAAAAGATTGGTGCCGATTCGGCCGTGCGCATTACTTCTGAAAAGGACCGCGATATTGCAGGATATCTGTGGAAAGGAAACAACAGAATCTTGTTCCTGAAAGATACCGGTGGCGATGAAAATTTCCAGTTGTATGGAGTAAATATTGATGGAACTGATTTGAAAGGCTTGACTGTGTTTGAAAAAGTAAGAACGGAGTTGATCGACGACCTGAAAGATGTGGAAGGTGAGATTATTGTTGGGCTGAATAAACGCAATCCGCAGGTTTTTGATCCTTTCCGGCTGAATGTTGTGAGCGGTGAAATGACGCAATTGGCCGAAAATCCGGGCAACATTATCGGCTGGATGACTGATCATGAAGGAAAGCTCCGGTTGGCTTTTGTCAGCGACGGGGTGAATCAAACCATTCTTTTCCGCGATAATGAGCAGGAGCAGTTCAGGCCTGTTTTGACCACAAGTTTCAAAGAAACAATGGCCCCGTATCTGTTTACGTTCGACAACCAAATGATTTATGCCGGTTCAAATCTGGGACGCGACAAAACTGCCCTTGTAATTTTTGATCCTGCCACAGGAAAGGAAAAGGAAGTAATTTTTGAAACACAGGAAGCAGATATAGAAGGTGTTGATTATTCCCGAAAAGACAAAAAACTGCTTTCGGTTAGCTGGACAACGGATAAAGAAAAGGAACATTTTTTTGATGCCGATGCTGAAGCTACCAAGAAAAAGCTACAAGAGAAATTGCCTGGCTATCTGGTTTACCTTGGCAGCAAAAATAAGGAAGAAGATAAATTTATGGTGCGCACTTTCAGCGATAAAAGTCGCGGAGCCTATTACTTTTTCGATAAGTCAACCGGTGAACTCAATAAACTGGCCGATTTGAGTCCGTGGCTCAACGAAAACGACCTGTGCGACATGACTCCGATCAGCTACACTTCGCGAGACGGATTGAAAATTCAGGGATATTTGACTTTACCTAAAGGCTATGAGGCTAAAAATCTTCCGGTTGTAGTTAATCCGCATGGAGGCCCGTGGGCGCGCGATTATTGGGGATTTAACCCTGAGGTACAATTTCTTGCCAACAATGGTTATGCGGTGTTACAAATGAATTTCCGCGGATCAACAGGCTTTGGAAAAGCATTCTGGCAAGCTTCGTTCAAGCAATGGGGACGCACCATGCAGGACGATATCTCCGACGGGGTAAAATGGCTGATTGATCAGGGAATTGCCGACCCGAAACGAGTTGCTATTTATGGTGGTAGTTATGGCGGTTATGCTACACTGGCTGGTTTAACTTTAACTCCTGAGCTTTATGCTGCCGGAATTGATTATGTTGGTGTTTCAAACATGTTCACGTTCATGAGTACCATTCCGCCGTATTGGGAACCTTTGCGGGCTATGTTTTACGAAATGGTTGGAAATCCGAAAGCAGATAGTTTAATGCTGGCTGAAGTATCGCCGGTTTACCTGGTTGATAAAATTCAGGCACCGTTGTTTGTTGCTCAGGGCGCTAATGATCCCCGGGTGAACAAAGCCGAATCAGACCAGATTGTTGAAGCACTTAAAAAGCGAGGTATCGACGTGGAATACATGGTGAAGGACAATGAAGGTCATGGTTTTCATAACGAAGAAAATCGCTTTGATTTTTACCGTTCGATGATTACTTTCCTTGACAAACACCTAAAGCCTGAAGCAAAATAGATTGATTCAGATTATAAAATGACAAAAAGCGGACTGTCTCAAAAAAGCGAGGCAGCCCGTTTTTTTTTATTTTATTTGTTGCACCGAACCCTGATTTTCTGTTTTTCGATGCCAATGTGGGCCGGAATCTGAAGGTTGCCGGGTTCTCCATCAAAATGGAAATATGGCGTTTCTGCTTGCTCAAGTTCTATGTGGCGGGCTTTGTAGCAGTCCACAAAAGGGAGTTTGGGAACCAGGCGTGTGAATAAAGCTACTGCAAAAACCGGCATCCAGATTTTTGTAAATTTTCTGACAACAACCACATCAATCAGTTCGTCGGTCATACTTGCTGATGGGGCTATGTAAGCATTATTTCCAAACTGCGAAGCATTGGCAAAGGTGATCAGGAAAACCGGCTTGTTAATCGTTATTCCATCAATTTTAAGGTTTACCTGGAGCGGTTTGAAAAAAATACTTTCCTGAATAACCAATTGAATGTATTTGAGAAAACCACGCGAAGAAGCTTTACTCATTTTATGAGCAACCAGCGCGTCGAAACCAATTCCGCTGGTGCACAGAAAGCGTTGCTGATTCAGCTGGCATACGTCCAGATCGAGCGTGACTCCATCGAGCAAGGTTTGTGCACTTTTTCTAATGTTCATCGACAGACCAAGTTCGCGAGCCAGTCCATTACCAGATCCCATCGGGATGATTCCTATGGGTGTTGATGATCCAATCAACCCTTGTGCAACTTCATTCACGGTTCCGTCTCCACCTACGGCAACAACCAAATCGTAACCTTTCTCTGAAGCTTTTTGCGCCAGTTCGGTTGCATGGGCTGGTTTCAAGGTAAACGAATAATCAACCTGACATTGGTGATTCTGCAGAAAAGGAATAACAGTTTCAATTACTTTAGCGGCTTTCCCGTGACCGGCATATCGGTTTATGATCAGGAATATTTTCATGCGTTTCGTTTTACTCATTTCGGTCTGTAAAAATTAGCGGCGAATAAAATCTTCGTGTAATACCTGTATAAAAGCTTTAGCAAAATCAGTCTGAAATTTTTCGTGATTTTCCGGTTTCTTCGTAAAGTCGCCTGTATTTTGATCGAAGTAATATTCGCCTTCAGGAACAAGATACCCCCAACCAGAATCGAGCATATAAAATGCGAATGGTTTAGCGGTGAAAAAATCTTTGGCAAAGCGTGTGGAATCGGATTCCCATCCCAATTGATGAACAAGCGAAACAGTGAGGTCTGACTGCATGGTAATGGTTTCAATCCGTTGCAGCGAATCGACCACTCCTCCCGACCAAACCAGCGGAATGCGGTATGAAGCTGGAGCATTGATATCTGTTGGGCCGGGCGACATGGTTCCATGGTCGGAAGTGACCAGCAGCAATGTATTATCCCACTCCGGAAGTTCCTGAAGTCCGTGGATAAACTGGCCCAGACAACTATCGGTATAGGCCACCGAATTCAGGTATTTGTCGTCAACCGATTGACCTTTTATTTTTGAATAGGGCACATCAAACGGCGGATGACTGCTGGTGGTGTAAATAGTCATCATGTAAGGTTGCTTTTCAGTTTTCAGGTCAGCTAATGCCTTTTCAAAAACATACACGACGGGCACTCCCCATTTGTTCATGCTGCCCAGCTCTGCCGGAAAGTCGGGCTTTGAAACCAATCGGCTATAATTGCCTTGCAGGATGAAGGTTTTCAGGTTATAAAAGTTAATATCGCCTCCATAATAAAACGAAGTATGGTAATTGCGACGGTTAAAATACTCCGGAAGCAGCGTCAGGCTTCGGGATTTTTCGGGATAAACCATGATTGAGGTACTCAGCAACGATGGATAACTGCCCAGAATAGCTGATATTCCCCGGTCTGAACGGTTTCCAGAGGCATAGAAGTTGGTAAAAACCGTACTTTTTGCACAAAGCGAATCCAGATTGGGTGCGATGCCATTCAGCCCTCCCAGCGAAGCAATTACTTTATTTGAAAAACTTTCGAGGATAACCAACACAACATTGGGTAGTTTTCCTTCATTCAGCTTAATCAGTTGCGGGCGACTGGTCACCGTATCTTTTTGCATTCCTTCCTCAAAAAGCTTCAGGCTGGTTTCCTGATCCATATACAGGCAGGGGTTCGTAAATTTTTTTCGTTTCTCTACTGATTTGGTGAAATTCCACAGGTAATTACTTGCAGCCTGATTGACGTACAATTTCGGACTGAAAGCAACTGAGCTGAGGTTGAGCGGCGAAACATCGAACCCGCCCCGGATGGGGATAATGAGCGTGGCAACCAAGAATAATCGCCAGGGAACAGAATACCATTTGGGTTTTCGCTCGATTGCCAAACCATCAGGAAGCCATTTTTTATAAAGAAATACAAATCCGGCCACAAGAGCCGAAGCAAGCAATAATGCCCAAATTGCGTCAGGCACAGAAACTGAAGCCTGAATGGCTACCGGATCGTTGATGTAGTTAAAAACAGTGACATTAACCCGGGTACCCCAATGCGGGTAAAGGCCAAGATCGAGGACCGAAAGCATGGCGGCAATTCCTAAAAACAGGATAGTGTAAATCCAAATAAAGCGGTTGATGATTTTTGATGAAACGAAAGCCCGAAAACTTAGAAATAATCCCGGTAGCAAAAGCAGATAACCAGCGGTTGAAATATCCATTTTTAAGCCATGTCCAAAGATTCCCAAAATCTCGCCGGCTGAAAGCCGACTGGTCAGATTAAAGTTCCAAACCAGGAAAAGAACTTTACTGAGCCAAAAAAAACACATCCAAAAAAGGAAGTAAATGAAGAATCGGATTACCTGAGAATTTCGGATTGTCATGGATGAAAACTGATTACAAAAAGATTGCAAATATAATAAAACCCGTCAGTCAAGAGGATCATTCATTCGGGGTAAAATTTGGACAATGCGGAGATTACTTTTTCCGAAAATCAGTGCTGCACTTAATTTAAACAGAAAATTAAAGAATTCTGCTTTTCTTGCTCCGCGTGGCTAAAATGGAGAACGGATTTATCGTGATTTGGCTACTTTTGTGCCTTAACATTGAAACAACTAAAATGAGCGGATTTTTCGGATGTATTTCGGCTAATGATTGTGTAGCTGATGTTTTCTACGGAACAGATTATCATTCACACCTGGGGACAAAACGCGCAGGAATGGCGTTTTACTCCGAACAAAAAGGTTTTCAGCGTGCAATTCACAGCCTTGAAGATGGTTATTTCAGGAATAAGTTTGAAAGTGACATGGCTGGATTTCGAGGAAATACGGGCATTGGAGTGATCAGTGATAATGAAGCACAGCCCATTTTGGTAACCTCTCATTTAGGCCGCTTTGCTGTTGTAACGGTTAGCAAAATCAATAACATCGATGAGCTGGAAGCCCATTTTATGCATAAACGGCATACGTTCGCCGAAACCAGTCAGGGCGCTGTTAATCCCACCGAACTTGTTGCCAAGTTGATTGCAGAAGGAGAGGATTTTGTTTCGGGCGTGGAGAATGTGTTTAAACTGGTAAAAGGGTCGTGTTCATTGCTCATCCTGGCCGAGAATCAGATTATAGCTGCCCGCGATAAATTGGGCCGCACACCGGTTATTATTGGAAAACGAAACGATGGGTTTGCTGTTAGCTTTGAAACCTGCGCTTTCCCAAATTTGGGTTACCAGATTGACCATTATCTTGGGCCTGGTGAAATTGTTTCTGTTACGACCAGCGGCTATGAGCAACTGCGCAAACCCAATGATCAAATGCAGGTGTGTTCGTTTCTATGGGTTTACTATGGTTATCCGCCATCGTTTTACGAAGGCATTAATGTGGACGAGTGCCGCTACAAATGTGGAGCTGCCCTGGCCAAAGATGATTCTGTTGAAGCAGATTTTGTAGCTGGAATACCGGATTCGGGAGTTGGTCATGCCATGGGTTACAGTAACGAAAAAAAGATTCCGCACAAACGTCCCTATTCAAAATATACTCCTACTTGGCCGCGTAGTTTCATGCCTCAGAATCAGGCCATGCGCGATTTGGTTGCCAAAATGAAACTCATTCCGAACGACTCGATTATTTACGATAAACGCGGTGTTTTTCTTGATGATTCGATTGTTCGCGGTACCCAGTTGAAAGATAACGTTTGCGATTTGCACGAGGCCGGAATCCGCGAAGTACATATGCGGATTGCTTGCCCGCCGCTGACTTATCCCTGCGAATTCCTGAATTTTAGCCGTTCACGCTCAAATCTCGATCTGGCCACACACAAGGCAATCGAGAAGTTAGAAGGACGGATTCCTGATGATCTTTCGGAATATGCCGATCACAACAACCCAAAATATCATGCGATGGTTGAGCAAATTCGAAAAGATCTTGATTTGACCAGCCTGAAGTTTCAGAAACTGGATGATTTGGTTGAGGCAATAGGTTTGCCGAAAGAGAAACTTTGTACGCATTGCTGGGATGGCTCAAGCTATTCTTAACTGTTTTATTCCCCAAAAACATTAGGCTCCTGCCAATGGTCGTTTAATCTGACCTGGCAGGAGCCTCTGTTTGATAAGGGAATCTGATTAGTTATTCGTACCTGAATACAATTTCATCATTTTCAACTTCAACCCTCACTTTGGCGCGGCCTTCCATTTTGCCCGAAAGAATTTCCTTCGACAAATCGTTGACCAGGTATTTCTGAAGCATTCGTTTTACAGGTCGGGCACCGTGCGTCGGATCGTATCCAACGGCGGCAATCCAGTCTAATGCTTCCTCCGACATTTCGATGGTAAACTGCTGGTTTGGTATGCGATCAATAATCAGGTCAAGCTGAAGTTTTACAATGTTGCGCACATCTTTTCTGGTTAACGGCGTAAACATGATGACTTCATCAATTCGGTTCAAAAACTCCGGCGAAATAGTTTTACGAAGCAAATCGAATAAATCAGTTCGCGTTTGCTCTTCAATTTGTGCATGATTTCGCTCGTTCATTTGCTCAAAACGATCCTGAATGAGGTGCGAACCCAGATTCGAAGTCATAATAATGATGGTATTCTTGAAATTAGCAATTCTTCCTTTGTTATCGGTTAAACGGCCATCATCCAAAACCTGGAGCAGCACGTTGAAAACATCGGGATGGGCTTTTTCAATTTCATCAAACAGAATAACCGAATAGGGCTTCCGGCGAACGGCTTCGGTAAGTTGTCCACCTTCATCGTATCCCACATATCCGGGAGGTGAGCCAATTAATCGGGTTACCGAAAATTTTTCCTGGTACTCAGACATGTCGATGCGGGTGAGCATATTTTCGTCGTCAAACAAAAATTCGGCTAAAGCTTTAGCTAATTCTGTTTTGCCAACACCTGTTGTTCCCAGGAAAATAAATGAGCCAATCGGTTTTTTCTCATCCTGAAGTCCGGCTCTGCTGCGGCGCACAGCATCGGCAACAGCGCGGATGGCTTCGTGCTGACCAATTACCCGTTTGTGTAATTCATCTTCAAGATGCAGTAGCTTTTCGCGTTCGCTTTGCAGCATTCGGGCTACCGGAATGCCAGTCCAGCGCGAAACAATTTCAGAAATATCTTCTGCATCCACTTCCTCTTTGATAAGGTGTTGCTCTTTGTTGTTGCTCAGCTCGGTTTTCAGCTGGTCAATTTCAGCCTCGGCATCACGGATTTTTCCATACCTGATTTCGGCTACACGCCCAAAATCCCCTGCACGTTCGGCTTGCTCTGCTTCCAGTTTAAGCGATTCAATGTCGCGTTTCTTTTGCTGAATTCCGTCGATCAACGATTTTTCGAGCTGCCATTGAGCCCTAAACTTGGATTGTTCCTGTTTCAGGTTGGCTATTTCCTCGTTCAATACGGAAAGCTTTTTTTCATCTTTTTCGCGTTTTATGGCTTCGCGCTCAATTTCGAGCTGCATAATTTTGCGATCGATTTCATCCAGTTCCTGCGGAACCGAGTCCATTTCGAGGCGTAGGCGGGCTGCTGCTTCGTCCATCAGGTCAATCGCTTTATCTGGCAAAAACCGTTCGGTAATGTACCGTTGCGATAATTCAACTGAAGCAATTATGGCCTCGTCTTTAATCCTCACTTTGTGGTGGTTTTCATAGCGTTCCTTCAGTCCGCGGAGGATGGAAATGGCGCTCAATGTGTCGGGTTCGTCCACTGTCACAATCTGGAAACGTCGCTCAAGAGCTTTATCTTTTTCAAAATATTTCTGATACTCATTCAGGGTTGTTGCCCCAATGGCACGCAGTTCACCTCTTGCCAGAGCAGGTTTCAGAATATTGGCAGCATCCATCGCTCCATCGCTTTTTCCGGCACCAACCAATGTATGTATTTCGTCAATGAACAGGATGATTTCGCCGTTGGCTCCAATTACTTCGTTAACCACTGCTTTAAGGCGCTCTTCAAACTCGCCTTTGTATTTGGCTCCGGCAATGAGTGCGCCCATATCGAGCGAAAAAAGTTGTTTCGATTTCAGGTTTTCGGGAACATCGCCACGCACAATGCGGTGCGCCAGTCCTTCGGCAATGGCCGTTTTACCGGTTCCGGGTTCACCAATCAGGATTGGGTTGTTTTTAGTGCGCCGTGATAAAATTTGGAGAATGCGGCGAATTTCATCGTCGCGACCAATCACAGGATCGAGTTTGCCTTCGCGGGCCCGCTGATTCAGATTAACGGCAAACCTGTTGAGCGAGTCGAATTTGTCTTCTGCACTTTGGCTGTCAACTTTGGCCCCTTTGCGCAATTCCTGCACGGCCAGCTTCAAATCTTTGGTGGTTACTCCCGAGTCTTTCAACATCCGGCTAATGGTGTCGCCGGTTTCAAGCAGTCCCAGCAGCACATGTTCAACTGAGACAAACTGATCGTTCATCTCCTGCATGAGGGCAACTGATTTTTGCAGCGCTTTGTTGGCGTCCGAAGATAAATAGGGTTCGCCGCCGGTTACCCTGGGGTAGGATTCAACAATACGATCGAGCGCCTGCTGAATGATTCCAGGATTCGCACCCACTTTTTTCAGAAGAAAACCAACTACATTTTCAGCTTCATGAAATAGTCCTTTCAACAGATGGCCGGTTTCAATGGCCTGTTGTTGTTTCCCCTGAGCCACCACAAAAGCCTGTTGGATGGCTTCCTGTGATTTGATGGTAAAATTATTGAGATTCATAATTTTTGTTTTTCTGTTTTGATACAGAATCTGTTCAACTATATTGCCAGAGCTGTTGCTGTTTAAATTTACGGACAAATTGACTGCTAGTGAGTTCTATTTCGGAAAATCTTTCCGGGTATGTATTTTATTTTATGACTTTTTGTTCCATTCAAAACGATAAATAAATTTCAACTAATGATTTAGTTTGAAAACTAAAAAATTAGTTATAGGTTTGTTGTGTAAAACTAAAAATTTAGTTGACGAACTAATAGCTTAGTTTTTGGCAAGATCTTTGTTGTTCGTCTTTTAAGTTTAAACTGTATGGCCATGAAAGAATTGACTAAAGCTGAAGAACAAATTATGCAGGAATTGTGGGTGTTGGAAAAAGCCTTTGTAAAGGAGATTGTCGACAGGCTACCCGAGCCCAAACCTGCGTATAACACGGTTTCTACGATAATCCGTATTCTGGAAAAGAAGGGATTTGTTGACCATTACGCGTATGGAAAAACACATCAGTATTTTCCGCTGATCAGCAAAACGGATTACACGAAATCGTATTTCAGGAATTTTCTGAACGGCTACTTCAGCAACTCGTTTCAGGAAATGGTATCGTTTTTTGCCAAAGAAGACAAACTGAGCCTCTCTGACCTTGAAGAAATTGTCAAGGAAGTTGGAAAAGATTTGGAATCGGAAAACACAGAAAGCCATGAGTAATTTCATTAACTACCTCATTGAATCAGGAATCAGCCTCAGCCTTTTTGCGACGCTGTATTTTCTGCTTTTGCGGCGCGAAACATTTTTCAGGATTAACCGGTGGTTTTTGCTGGTTGTCCTTGTTTTTTCGTCGCTGCTGCCTATGGTGCATATCCCGGTTTTGGCTGCGCAGCCCGTGATGTTGCCCGAAGTTACGGTAACTCCGTATGTGAATTTACTCGGTGCAGTTACTGTTTACAGTGCAGCAATTTCGCATTCGGCCGAGGAATTTGTGTTGACTTACAGTGTTTTGGGTTACTTGTACCTGGCAGGTGTTGTGTTTTTTGCTCTAACTTTTTTGTTCAGGCTTGCTCAAATTGGGCGGCTTGTTTCCCGAAATCAGGTTGTTTCTGATGGAAAGATCAAGCTGGTAGTTCTCGACAGGGAAGTAAGTCCATTTTCTTTTCTGAATTATGTCTTCGTCAGTAAAAATCTGAATCAAACCGAAGGCTGGGAAAAAATGCTCGAGCACGAAAAACAACATATTTTTCAGGGGCACACGTTCGATGTGCTCATACTGGAGGTACTGGCTATTTTTCAGTGGTTTAATCCCTTCTTTTGGTTGTTTCGGAGAGCTTTACGCGAAAACCATGAGTTTCTGGCCGATCAGGCCGTTATATCGCATGGAACTTCACCATCAAGGTATAAGCAGATTCTGCTAAATCAGTATGTTGGCGACCAGTTGGTTATCGCCAATAATTTCAACTATTCGTTAATTAAAACCCGAATGAAAATGATGTCAAAAATAAAGTCACGAAAAATTGCAAACGTAAAATTCCTTGCCGGCGTTTTACTGGCGGCCTGCCTGGTCGTCGTTTTTGCCTGCGAACAAAAAGATTCTGAGAAAGCTAAACCGTCCAATGCCGGTAATTCGGTCACTCTGGTTGCCGACGGTCACACTCTGCAGATAACCGGCGACTCGGTCGGAATTGATAAACTGAAAAGCATTTTGGCTGAATCAGACAATTACGAAATGAAGCCCGGGAATTCAAAAGGCGAACTGATTATTGGTAGCAAAACCAGTAAAGTCGGCGAAGTTGTGGTTGTTTCGTATAATAAACAAGATCAGCAATCAAAACCTGAAGAGGTCTTTTCAATTGTTGAAGAAATGCCCGAATTCCCCGGAGGTGAGCTTGCTTTGCGGAAACATATCGCCTGGTCAGTTAAATATCCTGTTTCCGCCCAGGAAAAAGGTGTTCAGGGTAAAGTATTTGTCAGTTTTGTAGTGGGGAAAGATGGTTCAGTTAGCCAGGCCAAAGTTGTCAGATCAGTCGATCCGGCGCTCGATGCCGAAGCTCTCCGAGTTGTGAACAGTCTTCCGAAATGGAAACCCGGCCGGAATAAGGGCGAGGTGGTTTCTGTTTCGTACACTCTTCCCATCAATTTTGTTCTTCAATAGTGGCGTTTAAAAAAGAGTTAAACATTAAAAATCAAAAGCGATGAAAACAATCATGAAAATAAGAAAATCGGTATGGATCGTGATGCCAGCCGTTGTTATGCTGGTTTGCGTCCTGATATTTGCGTCGAATGCCAACGGAATGAATTGGGTTGCTCAACAGGATGAAAAGGTTTATGAAAAAGTTGAACAGATGCCCGAATTTCCCGGTGGAAATGAAGAGTTGATAAATTTCCTTGTCAAGGCCGTTCAGTATCCGGATGAGGCCAAGAAAAAAGGAACTCAGGGCAAAGTATTTGTCAGTTTTGTTGTTGGCAAGGATGGAACAGTTACCAATGCTAAGATTGCCAAGGGAGCCGATCCGCTTCTCGATGCCGAAGCTTTGCGGGTTGTTGGCGCGATGCCGAAATGGAATCCCGGAAAGGAAAAGGGAGAAGCGGTTGCTGTGCAGTTTACCCTTCCGATCGTTTTTGCATTGAAATAATTTTGGTCTTCTAAATTTCCTGTCGGGTTGCCAAACCTGGCAGGAAATTCAAACCGTCAAAGCCACCAGACAAATCCTCAAAAGCCATGAAAACAATCTTCTCATTTCTATTATTCGTTGTCGTTGTTTCGGTTCAGGCTCAGCCTATTGACGAGTTAATTCTGAATAAACGGTTCGACAAGGCACTTCATCGGATTGAAGCTTCCCTTCAGGAAGAGGCTTCCGGAGACCTTTATTTTAAACAAGCTTTGGTTTATAAAGAACTTTCGAAGCCGCAGCTGGCAGCAAAATCGCTCGAAAAAGCCTTGCTTTATGAGCCCAAAAACAGTAATTATCTGGCCGAACTAGGCGAAAACTACTCGGTATTGGGTAATCTTTACCAATCGGTTGAATGCTTTCGACAGGCTTCGATGTTTGCACCCGAAAATATTGGTTTGAAAGCCAGGTTGGGCAGGGCTTACCTGAGCATCGACGATTTTAAGAGGGCCTTTACAACTTTCGCATCGGTCAGACAAGTTGATTCGACCAATGTTTATTTCAACAAGCAATTCGCTTTTGCTGCTTTTAAAACCGAGCAACAGAACCTGTCGATCAGGATATACGAGCAGGTTATTGCCGAAAATCCGGGAGATTTTAGCTCGCATTTAAACTTGCTGGCGATTTATAAGAAGCAAAAAGACGCTGCCAATGTGCTTAAAACCGGAACGAGGGCTTTAGGCATATTTCCCGAAAACGGAACAATTTCGATTCGGTTGGCCGATGCACTTTGCGAATTGAAAGATTATGAAAATGCTTGTCCGTACTATGAAATCTATCTGAAACAGAACGAAGCCAATTTTGATATTCTGAAGAATTACGGCATATCGCTTTATTTTTCTAAAAAAGAAGAACAGGCGATCAAAGTTTTGGAGGCCTGTCATAAGATGTCGTCGGAAGATCAGTTTGTTGATTTTTACCTAGCGCTGGCCTATAAGAAACTCGCCAATTACCCGAAAAGTATTGAGTATTTAAACGAAGCGATCTCGATGTCGGTTCCTGATTATTTGTCGGAGATGTACCATCATCTTGGGCAGATTTATGGCGCCAACCGCGATTTTGAGAAATCGATTGAGGCCTTGAAAAAAGCGTATGAGGCCGATGCCGGAAATCCGGAGATTTTGTTTGAAATTGCTACAACCTACGAAGAATTCAACTTCAACAAAACTCTGGCTTTAAACTACTATTCGACTTACCTTAAGACGGCCGGTGAAAAGGCAAAGAATGCCAACTACGCACTGGACAGGTTACAAAAGATCAAAGAAGAACTGTTCTTCGAGGAAACTAAAAAGTAATTGGTGTGAATAACCAAAATTCAAAACGAATCAGGATTTAATTGCAGGTGATTAAATCCTGATTTTTTATGAAACAGGTTATTCTCAAACATGGTCAGGCTACCTTGAACAGCTTCTGACTTGATTTGACAGGTCAATGACAATCAACTACATTCAACTTGCTGTGCCTGAGATTAAATGGCGTTGGCCATCAAAGAACGTACTTTCCCCATTTCAAAAGTTACATTCACTGATTTATTTCCCTGAGCTTCAGTATATGGCGTAAATTTACTATAGCTAATTGAAACAATAACAAAAAGTAAGAAACATGAAAACAAAACTTGCAATTCTGACTCTGGGATTATTCCTGTCGTGCCTTGTTACCTCGGCAAAAGAAAAAAGTACAGCGCTTATCAGCGGCCAGTCATTGACTGAATTAGGTCAGTACACCATTCAAAATTCTTCTCAATCACTCATGTTAGGAGATGAAATGGTAAAAACTTATGAATTGTCATACACAAACATTGATTCGCCGGTGAAGATTGGCGTTAAAAAGACAAAAAGGTGTATGAACTTTGTTGTTCGTACCGACAATTTTGAAGTAGAATATGTTTGTAAAAATCATGTGTTTGGAGTTAAACGGATAAGTAGCGAATACCAAACGGTTAATTCTGAAGTGATTAATTCCATGATGGACAATGCCCAGTTTTATGCTCAGCGAATTATTTCGCAAAACCCGAAAACTGAAGAGGAACTGCTCGGATTGATCGCTTGCTACTTTCCGGCTTTAATTAAGGAAGATGCTCTGGCAAAAATCTGAAGCGCGCAACCTCATATTTAAAAGGCATTTTGTTAGTCACCGTTAGTTAGGTGAATAATTTTCTGGATGATCCCGGCCACTTCAGCCGGGATCTTTATTTTTTGTAAGTATTGTTCTATTTTAGGAAGGAATAACGGTACTCTCAAAAATCAAATGAATTTCTATAAAGATGCTGATATTGTAACGATTTGCCTGGATCAAATTTCAAGGATCATTGGAAAAACAGTCACACTGATTGGTACGAAATCCGTTGGCGGTGGATGTATAAACAATGCGCTTAAAATCAGCACTTCTTTCGGCGATTTCTTTGTCAAATGGAATGCTACGGCACATCCTGATTTGTTTCAGAAAGAAGCAGCAGGCTTGCGCGAAATGCATCAACCCGGTAATATTTACCTGAAAATACCCCGGGTAATTTGGACAAATGATGATGAATTTCCCGGAATTATTGTGATGGAATATTTGAATCCTGCAATTCCTGATTATGATTTTGATGAAAAATTGGGTCGTGGTATTGCTTGTTTACATCGAAAGTCAGCTGAAAAATTTGGGTTTCATCATAACAATTATTGCGGGACCACGGTGCAGAATAATTCATGGACCGAAAGCTGGCCTGATTTTTTCGCTTTTCAAAGAATAGAGCCATTAGTTAGACAGATTCAACAAATACGGGGATTATCGGCCGAAGATCGGAAAATATATGATCGGCTAATCGGACGGATTTCACTGCTGCTGACACATGAAACAATTCCTTCCCTGATTCATGGTGATTTATGGTCGGGCAATTACATGTGCACCGATCAAGGGCCGGCGCTCATCGATCCGGCCTGTTATTATGCCGACCGTGAAATGGAACTGGGAATGATGCAACTATTTGGTGGATTTGGTGTTAAAGTGTGGAATGCATATCAGGATGAATTTCCGTTACCTTCGGGATGGCAGGAGCGGGTACGTTTATATCAGCTCTACCATGTGTTGAACCATCAGCTATTATTTGGTGGCTCTTACGGATGGCAGGCTCTTGAAATAGCCAGGGAATATTTATAAATTATTGATGGATTGAAGGACAGAAGGACTGAAAACAAACGAACTCAATGACTAAAATAATCGGCTATATAATTCTCGGAATATCGGTTTTGATTTGGCTGATGATTCCGGTTGTTCCCTTCCTGGGTTTTTCGGTGGCGAAAGTTGCCGGAATCACCACCGGACTTATCATTGCCGGAGAGATCACTTTTTACCTGAGCATTTTCCTGATCGGAAAGGAATTTCTGGTGAAAATCAAAAACTGGTTTAAACGCCGGAAATCAAAAGCTTCGGAGGAAAATGAATCTACCCAATAGTTTCTTTAGCTGAAGCTTGTTTTACATCCTGCCAAAAGTCACTTTCACCAGAGCTTTACCGTTATCAAAATCAAGCGACAAAGTCTGGTCATCTTCATCATTCATATCAAAATGGGTGAATGAATAGTTTCCTTTATCTGTCCGGCTCCAGTAATTGGTTGAAGATAATTCGCTGGTTGTGTCCGCGTTCACTTGCAAACGTTCTTCAATTTTCCGGTAGAAATCCCTGATATTGGTTGTATCTAATTGCATGGTATATTCCATCGTAAAATCACCATTGAATCCGGGTTTATAAGTGAAATGACGCTTTTCAACCGTTTCATAATCCGGAAATGATAACCTCGTTTTGGTTTCAATTTCGTTACGACTTCCTCGCTCGATGTAAAAATAATGCAGTTGATGCATACCAAAAGTACCAATTAGAATGGCGGCAATGGTCAATGGTGCAACAACCGTTAGAACAATGCGCATCACCAATTTGGGCATCTTCCATACAATCGAAAAAAATAAAAAAAGTGGCGGGAAAACCAGCCAGAAAATAGAAAGAACGCCGATTTTCGTTGCCGTGGAAAAATGTGTTTTCATGTGTTTGTTTTGTTTGCCTCAACGATAACATGTTTATGGAAAAATTCAATCCATATTTATTTATGAAGCATATTCATGTAATTTAATAAGTACTGAGTTTCTTTGTCAATAATATTATCTCTTCCTATTTAATAAGATCAAGATTCTTATAAAATGAATTCGCTTTATTACTTCCAATAGTAAAGCCTCCTGTTGTATTTTGCTTATTTTGTTGCAATTCAATCATCATTTGATTGAATTTTTCTTTCATCCATAAATATTTCAATTTTACCGACATATTTTCATAGAGTAGACCGTCTTCAATTGTTTTTTTTAAATGACGAATGAACCTTTTATCATGATTTTTTATTTCCCAAAAAGTATCAACACCTTTTTGAAAGTAATCAATATAGAATTCACCATCATTATCTTTTGAGATGTAATTAAATACATAGTTTTCCATTCCTTCATTAAAAAAAGTAGGAAGATAATTTGCCCCAATCTCAATAATTTCCCTTTGAATAATTATTCTTGGCACAATTGCTTTTTTTGATTCAAGCTCATAAGCTGTATTCATTGCTGTGCCAAAAATGTAATCCTTATCATGATAAAGATTACCATATGCGAGACCTCCACGCAATATAAACCCACTATCAATCACCTTTTTGGTCAAGGACTGAATGCTTCCAAGAATCTCTACGATAGCCCCTTCATCTTCCGCTTTAAAAGAAATAACTAATGAATCAGAAAATTGAATCTTTAAAATATCCTTATAGGAACTAAAATGTTTTTTGACAATTGACAAGACCGCATAAATTCTATCAATTTGATTTGTATCTGTTTCACAGGACTGCACATTGGCTTTGAATCCCAAGAAATCAAGAAATAAAACGGCTCTTTTTTCAAATGTTCTACTCATAATAATGTCTGCTATATTAAAAATGGTAAAGTACTTTTCATCCTTTCTTCCCAAACTTCGTAATCTTTTGAATCATGTATTACCCGGCCAAAATACTTTAGTTTTTTCTTTTGGTCCACATCTTCAATTTCAGAGCTATTTAGTTTTGATCTGGAATGAATAGTTGATTCTAAAAATTTTTTGATTTCATCGATATAATCGTCAACCTCAAATGCTTTACATTTGAAAATATGAGTTGCTTTTGATTTCTCAAATTCGACACTTTCCCAGACTAAATAAATGCTATCATTATTGTCAGGCAAGCAATATAAAAATGATATATCTCTTCTCAGACCTCCGTAAACCTCGGTAACCAGCTCCTGTATATCAACCACATTATAAGGTGAATTTTGTTCATTCAAAAATCTAATACATTTATTTCTCTCGCCGACATTATGAATCATCCGGATGATTTCTTCATTACTTATGGACTTACGAGCCTCAGTTGAACCATTCTTCCTTATCTCTGCAAAAATTATTTGCGTTTCAATTGAATCTAATCCCTCAATGGTTTTAATGCTATTATCATTATGAAGTGTTACATAAATATCATCTATTCGTCGATTTGAAAAATATTCTTGAGTCAACAGATTTAGTTCGGGTCTTGAAAAGGAACAATAAAAATCCGTAGTTAATTCTTTTTTGCTTAAAAAAACTTGAATTCGCTGATATTTAAAGTAAATATTTCTCCATTTGCATTTGTATATCTTTTGATCAGAATTATCCTCAACTAATTCTGCTTTTGGAATTTGGTCAATAAATGATTTTATCTGTTCGTCGTGAGCATGTTCTTTTACTTTTTTATTAAATAGCTTTCTGTCTTCTACATTTAACTCATGAAATGCTTTGGAAAATTCAATGTAATCAAGCGATCCAAACAAATCATTAATCCATAATTTTAATTTTAAATAGACTGGCAATTCTTGATAAAATGTTTCAATTTTGATAAAACAGTCCTTATCTAATCTTTTTGCCACTCTCATGTAACTTATAAACTCATCAACAGATAATTCATTTGTTATGAAATCTGCATTTATTGAATCAGATTCTAAATACCATAAAAACCAAAAAATGTCACTTCCTTTTGAGGATTTTATTTTAACCTTGAAACCATCAGAATCGACAAACGACATTACTTCTTCTATTTGAAATAGCTTGTTTATCGATGAAGTTCCGCTCCACCTCATGTCCGTTTCATGAAATACTCTTATGGATTTCTTTAGAAATAAAAACTTTTCGTCCTCTTTCAATCGCTTAAACGTCAATTCAAATTTCTCAAGATATGGGGGGATATTTTCTAAGATAATGTTTATATCATTTTGGGTCACATATCCTGCATCCCACATTTGAAACTTACAATTGTCATCACAGATTTCGTATGCCCTGCTATAAAAATATTCTTTTTCTTCGGGTGCAAGAGAATTCAAATCCGACATAATTTCAATAATATCATACCTAGCGATATATCCTTGAATTGATTTAATTTCGCTAATTAATTGGTCAATTATCGCTAGATGATCAGCTCGTTCAATTAATTTATTAAGAATAGATTTTCTTAGTTCTTTGGTATCGATGATAAATCGATTACTATATGGGGAATTATATTTTTCACAAATGAGTCTTGAAATATTTTCTAACTCAAACCTATTCGTATATCCGTTTTTCCATAAATGAAACTTATAATTTTTTGAACTCTTCTTGTAAATTTCACCTAAACAATAATCTGTTTCCTTCTTAAATTCAATAAGAATATCAATAAGTTGACAGACACTAGCAAAAACTGAATCTCCATCAATTAATTCAATTTTATTTAAATGCTCAAAAATCGCTGAACAGAATAATTCTTCATCTAAAATGATATCTTGAGAATCTTCGAAGTATAGATCTGGGAGCCAAAATATATTATATGCAATTTTTTTGTAATTATCTTTTTTTTTGACTTGAAATATACATTTATAACCTTCTCTTATAGCTATCTTTTTTACATCTTCTTGTCTAAAGAAATATTCTTTTTTATTTGATAGAATTACCCCATATTCTGCAAAATGATCCCACTTAACGACTCCTAACCTATATTTATGAATTAAATCATCAGATTCTTCATCTTTTATTTTTTTAGAATGTAATGAGGCTTGATTATTCATTTCCTCTCTAGACATTTGATCCTCCTCCAACAACGTGACATTAGTAGCCTGATGTTTATCTTTCTTCCTCTCTGATGGTTTTATTTTAAAAGAAACTCGGCTATTAAAAGAAATCAAAGAATTTTTTTCAATACTTGACTTATGGAAAAAAATACTTCCACTGCTATATTGAATAAAACCGTATTGCCCATTAAACATTATTACTCTGCCCTTAAATGAATTGCTATTTATATCATCCATGATTAGAATTTTAAATCAATACACATTAAATAATTTGCTAGCTGCCCATGATGTTTTTAGCAAATATGTTCTGAGAGGGTAAATCTTTGCATATTTATGTATTTTTTTGTGATTTCTCAAATTTAACAAATTGAATTATACCAGTATCTAATTTCTTCCCAAAAGAAATTGATACCAGCAAAATCCTAACAAAAAACTTTGCCACTCTGTTCCCTGCGGCAAGGTCGAATCTATCCCAAAAAAATTTTGCATGCAGGGATATTACTTTGCTGGTAGGAGCTGCTGTTTATGTGTTTAAGATTAACTTGTCAGAGCCGTAGGCTCGCTTCATTTTGTAAGGACGGAATTTATTCCATCCACATAAAGACTACACACCACCAACAGAGAGCCGTAGGCTCGGCTCATTTTATATCAACCCCTGAAAAATATAACGTTCATCGTAGGGTATCTCAAACTTTTCCAGAAACTTCAGATATTCCTCAATAAAGGTTTGATGCTTATGGTGTTCTTCCTGGCCAGCTATATACTTATATACCTGATCAATTTGAGAATGTCCATAAGAAAATGCACCAAATCCTTCCTGCCACTCAAACCTTCTTTTTGTCAAATGATGATCGTTGATGTATTTCGATGATTTTGCCTTTACCGTTTTCATTAAATCAGAACTTGAAACGGTTGGTTTTAATCCCAAAAAACAATGAACATGATCTTCAAGGCCATTTACATTAATTGTTTTACACCCAGTTTCATTGATTAGATTACCAATGACGCTCAACAATATTGGCTTCCAGCTTTTTTCAATAACTGCCTCTCTGTATTTTACTGCAAAAACAAACTGAACATAGACTTGATGATAGGTGTTTGCCATGATTTTTTGTTTTTATATGTCATGTTCCTCCGGAACTCTTTTGTTATTTTGATTTCATATCCAACGGATTAAAATCCGTTGCTCCAAGATATACCATCCCTACGGGATTTTTATATCTATGGAATTTACATGTAATAGCCTCGGCTCAACACATTTAAACCTAAAAAAACCTTGCCACTCTTTTACCAGCGACAAGGTCGAATCCATCCCAAAACTGCATAAAACTAAACCGGTTCAACTGGTGGTTCTGTACTTCCGCCGTTTTTGCGCGAAGCAGCATCCACAATTACCCGGGCATTAAAATAAGCTCTAAAAAAATCGGGTTCTTTATATTCCCATGGTTTTACCAGCACATCAAGGGTATCTTTCAGCAATAAATCAATTTGGGCAATGGCATCTTCCAGGTTTTGGGTCGAAAGCGAACTTTTGCTGAGTTGTGTCCTTTTTTGCGGAAGCAAACCATTAAAATTATCGGCCAGTGTTTTCAGCTCATCAACTTCTGCTTCAGAGGCAAACGGATCAAGTTGAGTTGCATAGGGCTTGGCATCGCCATAAACCATATAGGCGTATGAGAACAACGGCATGTCGCGCATCTTTTTAATTTCGGAATCAGCAATCTGGTATTTTTCCTTCAGGGCCCTGATTTTTGGATCGGTTGAGACAGTCCCCAATGCAGCAAGTGCCGCGCATATCTTAATCGTTCCAACATTGAGCGTCAATCGCGCCTCGTTCTTTTTCGCGGTCAATTCGGTTCCCTTGTTCATTTGCCCCTGATTGTGTCGCTCTGTTTCAGCAATCAGGTTTCTTAAAGCGATGTGCGCAGCATTTAGTCCTGGCGTTCTGTTTACAATTTCTTCAAACCCTTCTAAAATTCCTGATGTTGCGCGAGCCATTTTAATTTTACTTTCCTGTGCCTTTTGCATGATGATTGGTTTTTATAAGATTTAACATTTGTAACTATACAATAATATTACAAATAATTATTTAAAACACCAAAACATTTTATAACAAATCTTTATGCTTCAATAAAAAATTAAAAAACACGCTCCTAAATAGCCATTTCACAACTATAAACAACCATTTCTTTAGCATTAAGCTATATTGCAAAAGAATTAAGTTTTATTTCATAACTTAGCTGCCATCGCGTCACATTGAATTATTATTTCATAAAATAAGATTTCATAAAACGAATCGCATATATTATTTCACTACAAAAATATGACATTGCGACACTCTGAATGGCCAATAAAGAATTTTCCTGATACTAATGAGTATGTTTTGAATTAATAGGAGAGGAAGGATTGGTTAATGGTCAAATCGAGATATAATGAGTGAGATAATAAGTTGTAAATTCAAAATCATTAACCCCTCGTTGCAAACATGGGGCAGTTGCCCTTTACAGTGCACCTTTTCCTGAGTAGCGAAGCGTATCGAAGGGAACAGGCTAATAACTTCCGACCTCTAATTTCGTCTATAACTCCACCAGCTTATTTTTGATGGCATAAACCACGAGTTGAGCCGTATTTTTGCTTTCACTTTTTTCAAGGATATTGGCCCGGTGTTTATCAACCGTACGCTTGCTTATAAACAACTTGTCGGCTATTTCCTGATTCGAAAGTCCCTGACAGATTAGGATAAGAATTTCCATTTCGCGCTCCGAAAGTTCAGCATGAAACTCTTTGCTTTTGGGTGCCGATTTCAGGCTGTTGACCAGATTCTGGAGTAATTCGGAAGAGAAAAATGATCCGCCATCGAAAATAACATCCAATGCAGTTTTCACTTCCTTGATATCTGAGTTTTTCAGCAGAAAGCCTTTAACTCCGGCATTGACCATTTTGTAGTAATAATCTTCCTCTCCGTACATGGAAAGAGTAATAATTTTCAGGTCGGGATATTTTTCATGGGCAACGATTGCGGCTTCAATACCATCCATTACGGGCATGCTGATATCCAAAAGGACCAGATCAGGAACTCCGTTTTCAAGTAGGTCGAGGAACTGTTTACCATTAGCAGCTTCGCCGATCACATGATAATTTTCGAGGGTATTCAGTAAAATCCGGAGACCATTTCGGAAAAGGGTATGGTCGTCCACTATAATCACCTTACGTTTGGAAATATTACTCATCGTGCATCAGTACTTTAATGTTTACAACAGTTCCTTTTTTGTGTTCGCTCTCCACTTTTATTTCTCCTTTCAGCGAATTAATCCGCGAATAGATGTTTGAAAAACCCATTCCGCTCGATGCCGAAAGGTCGATAATTTTATCCACATCAAATCCTTTCCCGTCATCTTTATATACGATCGATAAATATTTGTCTTCTTTAATCAGGCTGATGTCGATTCTCCTGGCATGGGCGTGCTTTATGGTATTGTTGATCAACTCACAGATTACGCGGTAAAGCACAACTTCAATGTTGCTGTCGAAGCGTTCATCTTTCAGATCGGAAACCAAATTAATCCGAATGGTTTTTGTGATGTTGATCTTGTTGGCAAAGTTATTTAAGGCACGCACCAATCCAAAATTATTAAGTACGTGCGGACTTAGGTTATCCGATATTTCCTTGATGCTTTTAATGGCTTCATTAATTACGATCTCCGTGTTTTCAATGATTTCGCACGATTGCTTATCATGTTTAAGGTGTGCGAGTGACGAAACCGACATTTTTACGCTTGAAAGTAACGGTCCCAATCCGTCGTGCAGGTCTTTGGCAAATCGCTTGCGCTCCTTTTCTTCAGTTTGAATAATGGCATTCAGAAACATTTTTTCAGTCAGACGCCGTGAGTCTTCAACCCGTTTCATGTATTTGAAAATTCGTTGAATAAGGAATACTCCGATGGCAAAAACGAGTGAAGTGGTTACGCCCATCCAGACGAAAATTTCGCGGTAATCCTGAGGCTTGATGTTACTTACATAAGGCAAAAATTCGACCAGACGCATGATGGCCATCAGAATAAATCCAAGGGTGAGCAGCATCCACGAAGAATTGTATTTGGTTACCCGGGTGAGTTTAACTGCCACCCCAACAGCAAAAAATTGCAGAACAATGGTGATGACATACAGAATTTTCAGAATCATAGCTGAAGAATGTTAATTCTTACAAATTTACTTTCCCCATCTTGCTTTTCAAGAAAAATAGGGAAAAACTTGAAAGAATAAATTCAGGGTTGATTTCCATTAAAGTAGGAAACCCAAACTGCAGCGAAAATTTCAATTCGCATGCAATTTGGGTTATTAATAGTTTGCCTGACTAAGTAAAGTCTTGTCAAATCATCATTCAAAAAGTTTTACGCCACCATACCGGCTTGTTATGGATACATTTCCTCCGCTCGAACCAACATTTCCATCAAGAGAAAAACGGTGATTGTCTTTAATCCGATTTCCTTTGTAGCGGTCTTCCGGAAACTTCACTTCGCAATAATCACAATCTGCTTTCAGCTTGTAATTCAGATCGTTTAATCCAATGGTTATTCCACCATAGCTGTTCACAATCCTGATTTGTTCGAATTTAGAATCGACCTTACCAATACGAACAGAGCCGTATCCGGTGTCGAGATCGAAGTTTTTATTCAGCTGCCCAACTTTGTAATTGGTGTATTTGGAAACAGCTTTCAGGTGATCAACTTCATCGAGATTAATTGCGTCGTATTTTGAATCCAGAGTCAGGTTGCCGGCTTTGTGCAAATTAACTGTTGAATACTTTGTTTCCAGCATAAGCTGATCTATTTCGTTGGCATAGAGCTTCGAATAACTGAATTCGAGTCGGGCACTATTGATCGTTTCCAAATCAGCTTTCCCGTAATTAACCGAAATTTTTACCGGACTCCCGGCTGGCGCTTTCATATTTCCTCCTGAAAATGAGCCATAATTGACCAGGAATGTGCCTTTCGCCTCAAGTTCATTCACAATTACATTTCCATACCGGTTGGCAATGTCGAGATCTTTATTTTTCGGAATATTTACCAGATAGTTGATCGAAAACGACTGGCGACTCTGAAAATTGTCCTCAAAACGTGTCTCGGCGGTAACCAGATTTCCGTTCTTATCAAAATCAATCTGAATTTTATTGAGCAGATCGCGGGCTTTACTTTCCGAAGCATTTTCAACGGTAATGACAACTTTAATGGTCACCGAATCGCCACCCATGTCATTGATTTTTACCTCGCCAAACTTATTGACTATTTTCAGGGCGCTAACACTATTTTCTGGCCAGCCCTTCCTGATGTTTTTTGTGTACTCAGTTCCTGCTGCAACTGCCAGCGTAGCCGAAAGTATAATCAGGAAAAAAGTGAGTTTAAATGCTTTTTTCATTGTTCGCGTATTTTTGTTGTTTTACTTCCTGTAACTTGTTTATAATTAATGTAATGATATTCATTCGGGCCTGATAGTATTCCAGCATGGCATTGATAACCCGTTCGTCGTTAGGGTTGGCATTCAGGTCTTCTACCAGTTTCTGGTACATTTGATCAAATTCTTCCTGTTCTTTCTGCATCATTTCTTGCTCGGCAGCAGAAATCAGACCTTCATTTTTCATTTTTTCCCATTGGTTCATGCCCGATTGAATTGCATTGGTGTAGTAGAATTCAACTTCCCGGTATTCTTCAGAAATTGAACCCAGAGAGAGCGTTTTCTGCTTTTCAGGAAAGAAATAGATGCGCGCCTGATTCACAGCCAGCAAGGCAAAAACCACAATGGCAGCAATTCGCAGAACAGTTCTGAAGTTGATGATCCGGACTTGTTTCTTATTTTTTCGCATCCGGGCTTCAAATCGTTCAAAGTGTCCATCCAGCGGTTCTTCCTCCTGAAGGGCAGATCGGTTATTTAAGATTAATCTTTCGAGTTCGTCGTTCATGACAGTCATTTTTAGTTGTATTCAAACATTTCCTCTTTTTGTAACAGCTGCCGGAGTTTGATTTTGGCCCTCATGTACTGAGATCGGGATGAAACGTTGCTAATGCCCAGTATTTGGCTGATTTCTTCATGGTCGTATCCTTCAAGCAGATACAGGCTTAAAACCACACGATAGCCATCGGGTAATTTTTGAATTGCTTTTTTTAGCTGCTCCATCTGAATTTCTGAAAGATTAATGCCGGAATGCTCTTCATCTGGTATTTTTTCGTTCAGTTCTTCAAACTTCACTTTTCGCTTTTTCAGGTAATCCAACGAACGGTTAATCACGATTCTTTTCAGCCAGGCTCCAAAACTTACCAATCCTTCGTAGGTGTCAATTTTTGTAAACGCGTTCAGAAAGGCTTCCTGCATCACATCTTCAGCTTCAACGGCATTGCCAACCATTCCCAGGCTAACATTATACATGGGTTTGTAATACAATTTGTAAAGCTCAAATTGTGCTTTAGTGTCGCCTTTACGGCACCTTTCAATCACATCCTGATGGATATTGGAGTATCGCGTTTCCAATTGAGTTTTTGTTTCTGTTCGAATGACGACATGGCAATGCAGATTGTTGCATCCCAATCTGCATTTTTTTCAAAAAAAGGAAATTTTTAGGTCGTGATTATTTTAATTGGCTGATTTGTTTATGAATTTTATTAGGCTAATCAGTTGATTTTCATCTTTTAAGTTGATGGAGGTATTCTGGATATTCTCGACAATATTTTCGGAAACAGGTTGCAGAGCTTTTATTAATTTTTTCTTCGAGCTTATCGGGAAAGCCATTCCATCCCGATATCGGATGTAGTATTCGGGAGGAGAGGGCTCGAATGTCATCGGACTTTTTGCCAACGCCGGATTATCGGATGTTCCGGATAGTTTAGTCGAGTACTTTTTCAAAAGCTGATATTTGTCTTCGGTCAAAAGCTGAAACCAGGTCAGTGTGATTTTGCCGGAGCTTTTATACCGGGCATAAATAAAAACCGTATTTTTCATGATAACACGGACAACATTTTCAGGGTCAGCGATCTGAAGAACGGTTCTGTTATCCAGAAACTCCATCGTTTGGCTGTAAATGTTATACCGAAGCAAAACATTATTGAATTTATCCTTGTTCCTTTTCACAACTGTACCCAAAACAAATGTACTGTCGAGGTATGGAGACCCGTTGACGACAGACTTTGCAGGGAAGCCTAATTTGAATCGGGCATTGTTTAAACTGTTCTCATATTCGTTGGGTTGCTGTGCCCATATCGTTTGAAAAGAGAAAATGATGAAAAAAGCGAGAAAAACCAATCGCATAAAAGCTATTTTTGAAACGTTTAATCCGATGATTCCTGGTAAAACTTTCAATTGCTGAATATACATAAGAAATGGGACATTCACATAATCATACAGGCCGAAATCTTGCCATTACAGTTATTTTGAATGGATTGATAACCATCGGTCAGTTTACCGGGGGAATTATTTCAGGCAGTCTTGCCTTGATATCGGATGCCCTGCACAATCTCAGCGATGTGATTTCGGTTATTTTGGCCTATGTGGCCCATCGAATTGGGCTGAAACCTCAAACACAAAACTCCACGTTTGGATACAAAAGGGCTGAAATTCTGGCTGCCTTTATCAATGCTATTTCGTTGATTGCGATTTCTGTTTACCTGTTGGTTGAAGCCGTGAAACGATTTATTACCCCAACAGAAGTCGATTACAGCTGGATGCTGGGACTTGGCATACTTGGACTTTTGGCCAACGGACTTTCCGTTTTTATTTTGCATGACGACAAAGAGGAAAACCTGAATATCCGTGCTGCCTATCTGCACCTGATCGGCGATGCCCTGACTTCCATTGCGGTTATTATCGGGGCCCTTTTTATCTGGATATTTGAAATATACTGGATTGATCCGTTGATTACCGTGCTGATCAGCATTTATATTTTCATTCACACATTTAAAGTGCTGAAAGAAAGTGTTGGTATCCTGATGCAATTTGCACCCCATGAGGTCGATCAGCAGAATGTTATTCTGGCACTGAAGGAGATTCAGGGAATTTGTGGCGTACATCATGTGCATTTATGGCAACTTGCCGATCATCAGTTTTATTTCGAAGCGCATTTAGTATTGACCACCGATCTGCCTGTCTCAGCGACTTTCAAATTAACCGAAAATGCCAGGCAATTACTAAGAAGTCGTTTCGGAATCACTCATACCACCTTTCAATACGAGCACCAAGCCTGCGTGGATAGTAAATGTTAGCCTGGTAAAGTTATATCCTGGACATCAGAAGTTGGAATATCAAGGTATGATTGAGTGGCAATGGATCAGTTGATGACCAGCCTCAATTTTTCGGAATTCATAAAAACAGGGAATTAGTTAATTTTGGCTTTTCAAATGGATAGAATGACTCATACATTTCAAACAACCAAAGTCATTGGTTTTGATGCCGACGATACCCTTTGGGTAAACGAACCATATTTTCAGGAAGTGGAACGACAGTTTTGCCAGATTTTGAAGCCCTATCTGGTTGAAAATGAAACCTCAAAAGTGCTTTTTGAAACCGAAATGCAAAATTTGGACATTTATGGTTATGGTGCCAAGGGTTTTATGCTGTCGATGATTGAAACAGCTTTGCGGGCAACAAACGGCAAAATTTCAGCAAGCGAGTTGAATTTAATTATTGAGAAAGGCAAATCACTGATGAACATGCCTATTCAGCTACTGGATGGAGTTGAACAGGTGTTGCAGCAACTTCAGGGAAAATACCGGTTGATTCTGGCCACCAAAGGTGATTTGCTTGATCAGGAAAGGAAACTTCAAAAGTCCGGATTGGCAGGCTATTTTCATCACATCGAAATTATGAGTGACAAGCATGAAAATAACTACAAAAAATTGCTTGCTCATTTGGATATTGAACCAGCCGGGTTTCTGATGGTTGGCAACTCGTTGAAATCGGATGTTTTGCCCGTTGTGGCCATTGGGGCCAATGCTGTTCATGTGCCGTTTGAAGTAACGTGGCAGCACGAAACCCACCACGAATCCGCCGAAGATGTTAACTACACCGAAATCTCCAACATCTCAGAACTTTTGAAATTGCTCTGAGAGAGAATACTTTAAGGCGGTTTTTTAAAAAAAAAAGGAATTCTTTTATTTCTGAGCAAAATAGCCTAGTTGAACCCATTCACAGATGAGATTGTTTAAAACAGGGTTAACGGATTATAAAACGTAAAACTGGTCTCATGATATCTCCAATATTCCCTTGTTTGTGGTTCGATGGGCAAGCCGGTGAAGCTGCATCTTTTTACTGTTCGATTTTTAAAAATTCAGGAATTTCGGATGAAAATCCACTAGTCGTAACTTTCTTACTGAATGGAATAAAAATCATGGGGTTAAATGGTGGTCCCATGTTTCAGATTAATCCGTCCATTTCACTTTTTGTGACTTGTGACTCAATCAGGGAGACCAATCGCATTTGGGATTTGTTGATTGAAGGAGGCAGTACTTATATGGAAATTGACACTTATCCCTGGAGCGAACGTTACGGCTGGCTGAAAGATCGTTTTGGAATGACCTGGCAAATATCATCGTCAGGGAAAAATGACGGAGAGCTCAGGATTTTGCCTTCGATACTTTTTGTAGGAGAAAAGTTTGGCAAAGCTAAAGAAGCAATTAACCACTATCTTTCCATATTTAACGATTCTTCGGTTGATATGATGGTAGATTTTCCGGAGGCTGATGATCATGCAGGAAAGACCCTGTATTCGGAATTTACATTAAACCAATCTGGTTTTATTGCGATGGACGGTCCAGGTGATCATCGTTACACATTTAATGAAGCTGTTTCGCTGGTGGCCGAATGCGATACGCAGGAAGAAATAGATTATTTGTGGGACAAACTAACGGAAGAAGGAGAGGAGAGTATGTGTGGTTGGTTGAAAGACCGTTTTGGCGTGTCCTGGCAAATTGTTCCTTCAGTGCTAAAAGAGCTAATGGCCGATTCAGAAAAAGCTCAAAAAGCGATACAGGCTTTTAGTCGGATGCGGAAATTCGAAATAGAAAAACTTTTACAATAGTTTTAACTGCCTCATTGTCTTTTGATTCCTGTTTTGTATAAAAGTACTTCAGCTTTTTCAAGTGTCACCAGACAACCATATTTCATCGATTCGAGAGTTGGCTTAATCAGTTCGTAAAATTCAGTAATCTTCGCTTCTTCATCGATCAATTCTACAACTAAAGGAACCTTTTCGCTGACTTCCCAAAACTTGTAGGAATGAATGATGGAGCTGGCACCAAATCCCATGATCCCTTTGGTTGCTGTGGCTCCCGAGAGCCCTTTCTTTTTAGCCAGAAAGATCAAATACTCATACAATGGTTGCTGGTTGACCTGATCGGTTGAACCGATATAAATCCGAAGTACGGACGTACTGCTGTTGCTTTCCATGTTTAAACTAGTTTAGTGATGAAACGACCTGCGTAAACAGCCAACAAGCCCAGGAAAAAGCTGAGCGACGAATAGAGAGCAAAACGAAACCATTCCTGCTGCCGGATTAGCAAAAAAGCATCGTTTGAGAAGGTTGAGAAAGTGGTAAATCCGCCGCAAATTCCAACAGCAAGGAACAGTCGGATTTCGGGACTCAGAACATCTCCTTTTTCTGAAAAGCCGTAAATGATTCCTATCAGCAGACTTCCAACGACATTTACAGTAAAGGTGCTCCAGGGAAATACCGACGCCATATTTTCCTGAAAATATTTCGATACCAGAAAACGGGCCACCGAGCCGATAAATCCGCCAAATCCAACAAGGAGAATTGATTTTAGCATTTTCAACAGTTTTCACAAATATAGAAAGATGTTCGGGCTCCTCCCAATTGAAATTGTTGATTTGTTGAAGTAATTCAGAATGAATATAAATTGGCGGTCTGCATTGTCCGGAGAATTTTCTTGTTTATTTTTGCAATACTAGTACAGTATAGTACAGTAGTGATAATAGCAATATGACCATCCTGAAAATTGATAAATCGTTAAACTTGCCTGTCTATCAGCAGATTGTTGATTCTGTATTGTCGAGAATTGAAGATGGCAGCCTTTCGCTGGGCAGTCAAATTCCATCGATCAATCAGGTTGCCAACGATTACAATCTTGCCCGCGAAACTGTTGTTAAGGCATTTAAAATTTTGCAGGAACTTGGCCTGATTCAACCAGTTCACGGGAAAGGATATTTTGTATCGTCGGTGCAATTTCAGGTAAAAAACCGGGTGTTTGTGCTTTTCGATACTTTCAGCGCTTACAAAGAGGTGATTTACAACGCGCTGAAAGACAGTTTTGGGGCCGACACCTTTATCGATATTTATTTTCACCACTTCAACTTTAAAGTTTTCGAGAAAACGATCATCGAAAGTATCGGGAAATATCAATCCTATTTAATCATTCCAATCGATAGCAATCAGCTCGACCGGGTTTTAAGCCAGGTCCCTTCGGATAAGTTATACCTGATTGATATAAAGCCAGTTAATAGCAGTGTGAATTATTCCGGAGTATTTCAAAATTTTTCGGAAGATCTATTCATCGGGCTGATTTCGGCCATTGATTTAGGCAGAAAATATACCAGGCTCAATCTGGTTTTCCGCAACCAGATTACTGATCCCCCCACTGCAATTATTACCGCGTTTAATCGCTTTTGCAGTATCCATTCAATTGATAGCCAGGTGATCAGAACATCGCTGGCAAAAAGAAAACTGACTAAAGGCGAAGCATACATTGTTATCGACGATGAAGATTTGGTGTATTTGGTTGAGAATGCGCGAATTTCAGGATTTCGGTTGGGTGTCGATCTTGGCATCATCTCTTACAACGAAACGCCCCTCAAACGAATTGCCGCCAATGGAATTTCAGTTGTCTCAACCAATTTTGCTGAAATGGGAAGCCTTGTTGCCCAAATGGTGACCGACAAACAAAAAAATTTCCTGTACAATTCATTTCGGTTCATCAACCGTGGCTCATTTTAACCGAACATGCAACTTAAAAACCAATAAATATGAACTCAAAAGAACGCTTTGACCTGACAGTCAACCATAAACAGCCCGACCGGGTGGTGGTGGATTTTGGCGGAACGGCAGTTACCGGAATCCATGTGCTGGCTATTGAAAACCTTCGGAAATATTATGGACTTTTATCGCGGCCAGTTCGGGTAATTGAACCTTACCAAATGCTGGGCGAAATCGATCGGGAACTAATTGATTGTATGGGAATTGATGTGGTTGCAGCCTGGGGAAAGAACAACATGTTTGGCATTTACAACCACGAGCCGCTAAAAGAATTCAAAACCTTTTGGGGGCAAACGGTGCTTGTTCCTGAAGGTTTTCATACTTCGTACGACGAGAAGGGCGATTTACTGATTTATCCTGAAGGCGACACTTCCGTTCCGGCATCAGCCAGAATGCCTAAAGCCAGCTATTTCTTCGATGCCATCATTCGTCAGGAGCCGGTTGACGATGAAAAACTCGATGTTCAGGATAATCTGGAAGAGTTTGGATTGGTGTCAGAAAGCGACCTTCAATTCTGGAAAGATGCCACGCGAAAAGCTCGCGCTACCGGAAAGGCCGTTATTGCCGGACTTGGCGGAACAGCTCTGGGCGACATTGCACTGGTTCCCGGATTGCAGATGAAACACCCGAAAGGCATCCGCGATATTGCCGAATGGTACATGAGCACAGTGATGCGCCCCGATTACGTCAAATCAATTTTCGATCGCCAGAGTGAGATTGCCCTTGAAAATTTCCGTCGGTTACACGCAGTGATTGGCGATAATATTGACGCAGTTTTCATTTGCGGTACCGATTTCGGAACACAGGATTCAACCTTCTGCGCACCCGAACAGTTTGACGATTTGTGGCTACCATATTATCGCCGGATCAACGACTGGGTGCATTCGAATACCAACTGGAAAACGTTCAAGCACTCGTGCGGCGCGGTTGAAACGTTTATGTCGCGCTTCATTGATGCGGGTTTCGACATCATCAACCCGGTTCAGGTTGCAGCGAAAGGAATGGACCCTGCTCACTTGAAAAAGACGTACGGAAAAGATTTGGTTTTCTGGGGCGGGGGAGTAGATACCCAAAAAACCTTGCCCTACGGAACTCCGGAACAGGTTCGCGAAGAAGTGCTGCGTTTGTGCGAGATTTTCGGGCGCGACGGTGGTTTTGTGTTCAACACGGTGCATAACATTCAGGCCAATGTTCCGGTCGAAAATATTGTTGCAATGGTTGATGCGATCAAAGAATTTAACGGAGATAAATAAAGCAAACACCTATGAAAAATCTAAAAACCATTTTGCCTGCTTTATTTTTATTGATTGCAGGAACCGTTTTTTCCAAAGAATACCATGTTTCCGTTTCAGGAAATAATCAAAATGATGGTTCGGCATCCAAACCTTTCAGAACCATCAATTTTGCAGCTCAACTTGCGCAGCCGGACGATGTAATTACTGTTCACGCCGGAACCTACCGCGAGCGTATCGATCCCGCATTTGGAGGCGAAAGCGACACCCGGCGAATTGTCTATCAGGCGGCTCCCGGCGAAAAGGTGGAAATCAAAGGTTCGGAAGTGATTACAGGCTGGAAAAAAGAAAAAACGGGTGTCTGGAAAGTCGTTATCCCAAACGCATTTTTCGGCAATTACAATCCTTACAAAGATTCCATCAATGGCGACTGGTTTATTGGCAAAGGACGCATTCATCACACAGGCGAAGTATTCCTGAACGGAAAGTCGCTTTACGAAATGGAGACCCTGGAATTGGTAATCAATCCGGTTGCAAATACCAAAATCAAGGATCCCGAGGGCTCAACCTACACGTGGTATTGTGAAAGCGATGGCAACAATACAACGATTTGGGCCAACTTCCAGAAATTTAACCCCAACAAAGAACTGGTTGAAATCAGCGCCCGGCCAACCGTTTTTTACCCATCGAAACCGGGCATCAATTATCTGACTATCCGCGGATTTCACATTAGTCAGGCGGCCACGCAATGGGGTGCGCCCACTGCCGAACAGGTTGGCATGGTTGCCACGCACTGGTGCAAAGGCTGGATCATCGAAAACAACGTTATACACGATTCGAAATGCTCGGGGATTACGCTGGGAAAAGAGCGTGGAACCGGTCACAATGTTTGGACAGCCGACAAGGAAAACATCAACCGCGACGGAAATATACATTACATTGAAGTTGTTTTCAGAACGCTTCGCAATGGGTGGAACAAGCAGAATGTGGGTTCGCACACGGTCAGGAACAACACGATTTACAACTGCGAGCAAACCGGAATTTGCGGGAGCATGGGCGCCGTGTTCAGTACCATCGAGAACAATCACATTTACAACATTTACACCAAAAGGCAATTTTCGGGTGCCGAAATTGGGGGAATCAAGTTTCATGCAGCCGTTGATGCATTGATCCGTAAAAACCGGATTCACCGCACCGGGCGAGGCATTTGGCTCGACTGGATGACCCAGGGAACCCGGGTCTCCGGAAATTTATTTTATGACAACGACATGGAAGACATTTTCCTGGAAGTGAATCACGGACCGTTTGTAGTCGATAACAATATTTTCCTGTCGCCGGTGGATATTCGTACACAGTCGCAAGGGGGCGCTTACGTGCATAATCTGATTTCAGGATCAGTTTACATGTGGCCCGACCTGAACCGTTTCACACCCTATTTTTTGCCTCACTCAACCGACATTGGTGCGCTGACGACGATTGCGGGAGGCGACGACCGTTATTACAACAATATTTTTGTCGGGAACGGGGGAGAAATGACCAGCGACACCACTGTTATTGTCAATCCGTGGGATCCGAAGAACAAGTACAAATTTGGTTTGATTGGCTACAATCAAGCTAAACTGCCGGTTTGGATGAAATCCAATGTGTATTATTTTGGAGCAATTCCGTCGAAAAAAGATGTGAATCAAATCGTTGAACCGACGTTTAATCCCGGAATAAAGCTGACCGAAGACGGAGAGTCTGTCTATCTGCAAATAAATGCTGGGCAGGCCATTTCATCGGTTATGTCACAACTAATTACTTCGGAAGTGCTCGGAAAGGCTAAAATCCCGAAAGCCAGATTCGAAAATGCCGATGGTTCCGCGCTCAAGATTGATACTGATTATTTGGGTAACAAACGATCGGAGGCTCATCCAACTGCCGGTCCGTTTGAGAATCCCGGTTCAGGAATGTTAAAGCTGAAAGTTTGGTAAAGGTTTTCCCGAAGTTTAAGCTTTGGATTTTCCTCTTCAATAAATTTTACACAAACAGTAATTTTACACCTGCAATCACTAAAACAACAGCTAAAATGTAGTTTAAGCCCGTCATCGAAATTTTTTTGCTTCCGGCGTAACCTCCTGCTATTCCCCCGGCCAATCCGGCGGCTATCCACCAGACCATTTCAGGAGGAAAAGCAATTTCGTTTTGCCATGTTCCGATTAATCCCGACACTGAATTCAGGAAAATAAATAAAGCGGAAACTGCTGCGGTTTCTTTAATGGTTGCCCAGCCAAGCAGTAATATCAGTGGACTGAGAATGATACCACCTCCGATACCGGTCATACCCGAAAAAAAACCGATGCAGGCCCCAGCCAGCAAGGCTATGGGTAATACTAATTCTTTGCGGGTTTTAGTATCGGCAGGTTTGTGAAGTAAACGGGCAGTAGCAATCAATAACAAAACGCCTAGCGCGATTTTGTACATCTGTGGATCGATTTTGATTTTCGCACCCCAAAAAGCCAGAGGAATGGACGTTATAACAAAGGGAAGCAACAGTTTCCAACGGAAATAACCTGCCCGGTAATAGGAAATAAAGGCAATGGCGGAAACAAAAACATTCAGAACCAGAGCCGAGGTTTTCATATAAAGCGGGGCAATTCCGAAAAGAGCCATTAAAGCCAGATAACCGCTGGCGCCTCCATGTCCGGCTGACGCATATAAAAAAGCCACGATCAGAATACAGAAGGTTAGCGCAATCTCCATGCAGAAAAATTTTTGTTGAGAGCAAATTAGTCCTAAAAAAGGCTGAACCTTTCGGATCAGCCTTTCATATTTAGATTGGTATTCATTTGTTATGAACGTGGAATCCCTGCTTTGGCCATGAACCAATCGAGCGTTTGAGAGTTTGGGCGTTCGATCGGAAGACCATAGACGCGGTCGAAAACCAGCGAGGCTAATACACCTAACGAACGCGAAACGCCAAATAAAACAGTGTAGAAACTTGATTCGGTTATGCCATAATGATTTAGCAAAGCTCCACTGAAGGCATCAACGTTTGGCCATGGATTTTTGATTTTACCGGTAGCTTCCAGAATTGGAGGTGCCACGCGATAAATGGCATTTACCGTATTGATCAGCTTGTCGTTTACAATGTATTTTTCGGCAAAATGCTGCTGAACAGTGAATCGTGGGTCGGTAATACGAAGCACTGCGTGACCATACCCCGGCACCACTCGTCCTGCAAGTAGTGTTTTTTCGATATAGGCGGCAATCTGCGGATCAGTTGGTTCATCGGTTCCCAGTTGCTCCAGCATTTCATAGATCCAGTCCATCACTTCCTGATTGGCAAATCCATGCAGAGGACCAGCCAATCCAACCATTCCGGCAGCAAATGAATAATAGGCATTACTCAATGCAGAACCAACAAGGTGAGTGGCGTGAGCTGAAACGTTTCCTCCTTCGTGGTCAGCATGAATGACCATATACAGGCGGAGCAGTCGTTTAACCTCGATTGAATCATAGCCCATCATGTGCGCCAGGTTTCCAGCCCAGTCAAGGGTGGGGTTGGGTTCAATGTGGTCGCCGTTGTGATAAATTCTGCGGTAAATGTAGGCAGCAATTCGAGGAAGACGGGCAATCAGCGTCATCACATCTTCGTACATGAAATCCCAGTAGAATTTCTTGTTTACTCCGGCACGATAGGCTTTTTGGAAAACCGAATCGTAGGCCATTGACAGAATTGCCGTTGAAAATTGAGTCATCGGACGGCTGTTCTTCGGAAGTGCGTCGATGACATCGAATACGTGCTGCGGAACGTGCGCACGGGTAGCCCAGTCTTTCGAGATGTTGATCACATCTTCTTTTTCTGGTATTTCGCCAATCATCATCAGGTAAAACAGCCCTTCAGGAAGAGGTTCGCCTTCTTCATGAAGTTTGGGGAGTTTTTGCTGCAATTCCTGAATGGAATATCCGCGGAAACGGATTCCTTCGTTGGCATCAAGCTTTGAAGTTTCAGTCAGCAGGGCCGGGATTCCTTTCATTCCTGAAAGCACCTGATCCATTGTTACCTGCCCAAGAACAACTTCACCGTGTTCTTTTCTGAGTTTTTGAAGGTCAGCCAGATTTTTCATGGCTTTTTCGTAGAACCTGTTTTTGATGTATTCCATAATGTATTTGGTTTAAGATTATTTTATTGGAATAACTTTTCTAATTTAATGAATATTTCGAATTATCTCACTGGCAAAATCAGACGTTGAAAGCAGCGTAGCTCCCTCCATCTGGCTATACAGATCAGAAGTTACCCTACGTTTCGAAAAGGTATGTTCCATAGCATCGTAAACATGTTCGGCGGCCTCATACCATCCAAGGTATTCGAGTAACATTGCTCCTGAAAGGATGAGCGAACCTGGGTTTGCTTTTCCGGAGTCTGCAATGTTTGGAGCAGTTCCGTGAGTGGCTTCAAAAATGGCATAGCCGCTGTTGTAATTGATGTTGGCTCCCGGCGAAATACCGATTCCTCCAACCATTGCAGCCAACTGATCAGAAATGTAATCACCATTCAAATTTAATGTGGCAATTACCGAATGATCAAACGGATGCAATAAACTTTCCTGAAGGAAAGCGTCGGTAATGCAGTCTTTGATAATCACTTTTTCACCAGCTTTGGCTGCTTCCATTGATGCGTTGGCTTCGGCTTTTCCCAATTGTTTTTCAATTTGCTGATATTGCCTCCAGGTGAATGTTTGTTCTGAAAACTCAGTTTCAGCCAGATCATAACCCCAGTTTTTAAATGCTCCCTCCGTAAACTTCATGATGTTGCCTTTGTGAACCAGTGTCACAGAAGGTAATTTGCGGTCGATGGCATATTGAATAGCTGCTTTGATTAATCGTTCGGAACCATCTTTTGATACTGGTTTTACGCCAAACGAACTGCTCTCAGGAAAACGAATTTTATCCACACCAAATTCGTTGACCAGGAAATCGCGGAATTTTATCGCTTTTTCACTGCCGGTCATAAATTCAATTCCGGCGTAAATATCTTCTGTGTTTTCTCTGAAAATATGCATGTCAACCAGTTCCGGGTAGCGAATTGGTGATGGAACTCCTTTGAACCAGCGGATTGGGCGCAAACAAACGTACAAATCGAGTGTTTGGCGCAATGCTACGTTTAGCGACCGAATTCCTTCGCCAACAGGTGTTTCGAGCGGTCCTTTAATTCCCACCAGGTATTCCTGAAACGCTTCAAGAGTTTCTTCGGGCAAAAAATTACCGGTGATGTTAAACGCTTTTTTTCCTGCCAGAACTTCCTTCCAGACGAGTTTTTTCGATTTTCCATAGGCTGCCGATACCGCAGCATCGATTACCCGTTGACTGGGTTCGGTAATGTCTTTACCAATCCCGTCGCCTTCAATGAACGGAATAACCGGATGATTCGGGACCACCAGCTGTCCGTTGAGATATTGAATTTTTTCAGTCATTTTCGATGTTTATTTTTCTTTGGTTGTCATTGTGTCTTTCGCTGTCATTGATTGTGGCTTTTGTTTTTCAAAACAATTAATGACTATCAATGATGCGAAGTGAATGACCATTAATGACTATTTCCTTAATTTTTTCTGAAGGTTTTCGTCCAGCGCATCCAGGAACTTTTCGGTTGTCAGGTATTGATCAGAAGTGACATTGTTGCCATAAACAATCAATGCCAAATCTTTGGTCATTTTGCCTTCTTCAACGGTTTCGATGCACACTTTTTCCAACGCTTCAGCAAAGTCAATCAATTCCTGATTGCCGTCCAGTTTTCCACGGAAGGCCAAACCTCTGGTCCACGCGTAAATCGAAGCAATCGGGTTGGTCGATGTTGGCTTACCTTGCTGGTGCATACGGTAATGGCGGGTCACTGTTCCGTGAGCAGCTTCGGCCTCCATGGTTTTACCATCAGGAGTAACTAAAGTTGAAGTCATCAATCCAAGCGATCCAAATCCCTGAGCAACCGTGTCCGACTGTACGTCGCCGTCGTAGTTTTTGCAGGCCCAAACAAAAGCACCTTCCCATTTCAGGCAGGCAGCCACCATATCGTCGATCAAACGGTGTTCGTAAGTAATTCCGGCAGCTTCAAATTTCTGCTTGAATTCGGTGTCGTAAATATTCTGGAAAATGTCTTTGAAACGTCCGTCGTACTTTTTCAGGATCGTATTTTTGGTTGACAAATAGAGCGGCCAGCCTTTTACCAGCGCCTGATTCATACACGCGCGGGCAAATCCCGAAATCGATTCGTCGGTGTTGTACATGGCCAGAGCCACACCGTCGCCGTTGAAATCGTAAACTTCGTGCGAAATTGGTTCGCCGCCATCTTCAGGAGTGAAGGTGATGGTGAGTTTGCCTTTGCCTTTGGTAACAAAATCGGTAGCCCGGTACTGATCGCCAAACGCGTGACGGCCAATGCAAATCGGCTGCTTCCAACCTGGCACCAGTCGCGGTACATTGCTGATGATGATTGGTTCGCGGAAAACTGTTCCGTCCAAAATATTACGGA
>CAYRBM010000030.1:0-40558 GCA_964422425.1 uncultured Odoribacter sp. | reverse complement strand
ATAAGTTTGGTTTTGTAAGAGAAAGGGGTGAATTGAATCATCCCTTTTTTACTTTAGTTATAAAAAACCCTTAGTTCTTAATGAATAGTTAATAAAATCAGAGTATCCTCAATCAAAATCATCAATATTTATCTAATTTTGAGTCATTATTAATATATCAAAATAAAATCATGACTTTAAGAAATCAACTTGACGAAATTGATTTAAATATACTCGACATAATTTCGAAAAATGCTCGTATCCCTTTCAAAGATGTGGCTGCTGAAGTTGGCGTTTCCAGGGCTGCAGTCCATCAACGAGTTAATCGAATGATTGATTTGAATGTTATCGTTGGTTCGGGTTATTACATTGATCCCCGAAAAATAGATTTTAAAACCTGCACCTACATAGGTATTTTCCTTGAGAAAGGTAGTCTTTATTCAACAGTAGCCGAAAAGCTTAAATTAATACCTGAAATTGTTGAATGTCATTATACAACAGGGCAATATGCTGTATTTGTAAAGGTGTACGCCAAAGACAACGAACATCTTCGTGATATATTGAGTGATAAAATCCAAAAAATAAGTGGCGTAGCCAGCACCGAAACATTCATTTCGCTCGACGAAACCTTTAAGCGCGAGGTACCGATCTTTTAAATTAACTTTCATTTTTCAATTCTGTAGTCCTCAATCTTTGATAATATATGAGCCGTTTCCCTAAACGGCTCATTTTTTTTTCTCTAAACTGCCCTTCTGCATTGTCTTTCAGTATCCGGATTGAAATTTTGTGCTGCATTTTTCAACAATGCTTAATTTTTAAACACAACAAACAACAATCTTATTTTCAATTAATTACAAAGCAATATTTTATTGCCTGTTTATTATTTATACACAACATTATTTTAACAAAAGAAATAAACATCGCACAAACATTTATATATCAACAACTTAACTAACTAAAAACACTTGGCATTGGTTTTGGAATGGCTTTTCAAACATTATAATTTGATTTGAAAACCATTTAATACTAATATCATGAAAACCTTTTCTTCCTTCATTTTCGGATTATTGCTCATCGTCGGCAGTCAAACTGTTTTGAGTGCTGATCTCAACGACGGGCAGCAAGCTTCCCCTCCTGAAAGCATCAGTGTAAAAGTTGTAACTACACCAGCTTATTCCAAATTACTCGATTTATGGATAACTGAATTTCAAAAGCAAAACCCAACATTTAGCATTGAGTCCGGTGAGTATAACTCCACTGATAAACTGATAGATAATAAGATTCTGTTACTTTCTGAAGATTATTTCTGCAAATCAGAAATGGAACAGTTTTGGAAAATGGAAGTTGGTACTGAGGCTGTAGTTCCGGTAATTGCTGCTACAAATCCGCTGTTGGACCGACTTGAAAACCGTGGAATGACTGTTTCTGAACTTTCTGAAATAGTTGCAAATCCGGAACAAAAAAGCTGGAATTCATTTATTGAAGGGGCCACCGCTCCGATTGAATTGATAGTTCTTAATCAGGATGACATTCGTTCAACTCTTTATCAGCTTGTTGGGCAAAAGGCCGACAAACTTCAGGTGACCTGGGTGAATACTTCAGAAGAAATGCTGGCTGTATTGCAGAAAAATAAATATGCCCTCGGAATTTGCAGGGTGAATGACCTTTTGGACGCCACAACTCATGATTTTTTAAGCTCGATCAAACTCGTGCCGATGGATAAAAACCGGAACGGAAGAATTGACTATTTCGAGCAGATTTATGCCGATTCAAAATCGTTCGTCCGTGGTGTTTGGATTGGAAAATTTCCTGATGAATTGTGCTATAGCATTTTCGCGGCATCCAATCAAAAACCTACCAGCCAAAGTGCTCTTGAATTTTTGAAATGGATGAATTCCGGAGGTCAGCAATTGCTCAGCCAGAATGGATTTGCCGGCATTTCGAGCGTTGAAAAATCGGCCAATCTGGAAGCTATGATTGACAATCCTGAATTGGCTGTTCAAACAGAGAAACCTCTCATTTCGCGCACCTGGTTGATGGTAATTCTTGCGGCTGCAGCGGCCTTACTCATTTTAATTGGTGCTGTACGGTATGCCAGAAGGCAGAAACTGGAAGATTTACTCGATGAAATCGATATTACACCAGCCTTCAATGAAAATTCCATTCAGGCACCCAAAGGAATTTATTTCGACAAAACCCACACATGGGCTTTCATGGAACAAAACGGTTTTGTAAAAGTAGGTATCGACGATTTTCTACAGCATGTTACCGGAACGATTACCCGAATCAGGATGAAAGAGTCGGGCGAAAAGGTAAGACGAGGCGAAAAAATTATGACCATCATTCGCAACGGGAAACAAATGGACATTTATTCGCCGGTTTCAGGCGTAATCCGCGAACAGAACCAATCACTTCTATCCGATGCATCCATGGTGAATAAATATCCGTATTCCGAAGGTTGGGTCTATCTGATTGAACCGAAAAACTGGCTGAAGGAAATGCAGTTCCTGTTTATGGCAGGTAAATACAAAAGCTGGCTTCAGGATGAATTTACCCGGCTTAAAGATTTTCTGGCCGCTTCAATGAAATCAAATACTACAGTTTATGCCCATGTCGTACTTCAGGACGGTGGCGAACTGACTGACCATGTTTTGGCTGACCTCGGACCTGAAGTTTGGGAAGATTTTCAGACCAACTTCATAGATACTTCCAAATAAACCAATCACTATAAAAACCTGACTAATGACTATCGACAGACGAAATTTTTTCAAGACTATTGGAATCGCCGGGATTACGATTGCCGGTTTCCAGGCCGCGAAAGCCAATTCTCCGGATGAAAGCGAAATTGAGTTTCACGGTGTACTTTACGATTCAACTCAATGCGTGGGCTGCCAGGAGTGCGAAAGAGGCTGTGCCAAAGCGCACGACCTTCCGGAGCCTACAGAAGAATTGCAGGTGGGCGTAATTCGCAAAACCAGTGAAAACCAGCGAAGTGTGGTTAACTGCTATTCAACCTCGAAAGGCGATGTTTTTGTGCGCAACCAGTGTATGCACTGCAACGAACCTGCCTGCGCAGCTGCCTGCTTAACTCAGGCCATGTATAAAACCAAGGAAGGGCCGGTTATCTGGCGGGGCGATAAATGTATGGGATGCCGCTATTGCATGGTTTCGTGCCCGTTTAATGTGCCGAAATTTGAGTACCACAGCGCCAATCCAAAGATTGTGAAATGCGACATGTGCTACGATCGGATCATCAAAGGTGAAAAGCCGGTTTGTGCAGAAACTTGCCAGGCAGGGGCGCTTTTCTACGGAACACGCCGCGAGCTGATTGCCGAAGCACGCCGCCGGATTGCTGCCAGTCCCGCCGATTATGTTGGCGAAATTTATGGCGAACATGTGGCCGGTGGAACCGCCAATCTTTACCTTTCATCAGTTGATTTTAAAGAAATTGGGCTGAATACCGCTTTGCAAAACGAATCATACCCCGCCTTGACAAAAGGATTTCTTTACAGTGTAGCCTCCGTGGATGTACTCTTACCGGCACTTTTACTCGGAATATATTCTGCGACCAAAAAAAACCAATCAAAAGAAGAAGAACATGAATAATACCTCCATAATAACAACAAGGGAGAACGAACCTAAATTCAGTTGGCAATTTTTATTCAATGAACTGAAGCCCAGAGGGAAATGGCTAACCCCATTTAATATTATATCCATCCCGATAATGCTTTTAGGATTGGCGCTTATAGTGTTAAGGTTCTGGAAAGGCATTGGAGCTGTAACAAACCTTACCCAGGAAGTTCCGTGGGGATTGTGGATTGGTTTCGATGTGGTTACCGGAGTGGCCTTTGCCGGAGGCGCTTATGTGGTCACTTTCATGGTTTACATCCTGAATATGAAACAATATCATTCCATCGTCAGGGTTACTGTTTTAAACGGGTTCCTTGCGTATGCCTTTTACACCGGGGCTTTGTTGATTGACTTGGGGCGTCCGTGGAATGTAGTAAACCCAATTATTGGCAACAGCTATGGCACCAGTTCGGTGATGTTCCTGGTAGCCTGGCACTTCTTGCTTTATATGCTTGCCGAATTATTCGAGTTCTCGCCTGCTATTGCCGAATGGCTTGGCTTAAAAAGAGTGCGAAAAATTCTCGCTGGAATGACAATCGGCGCAGTTATTTTTGGCATAACCCTTTCAACCTTGCACCAATCAGGATTGGGAGCCCTTTTCCTGATGGCAAAAGAAAAAATACATCCATTGTGGTATTCCGAATTTATTCCACTCATGTTTTTGGTATCAAGTATTTTCGCAGGGCTTTCAATGGTCATTTTCGAAGGATCTATCAGTCACAAAGTGTTTTTTGACCAAATCAGCGAAAAAAATAAAAAGGCACATCATGGGGTCATTCACGGATTATCAAAGATTTGTGCAGTAACAATGTTTGCCTATTTTTTTCTGCAATTCATTGTGTTTATCCATGAAAAAAACTGGACATTGATAAATACCCCAATGGGATACTGGTTTTTAGTTGAAATGATAGGTTTTGTTTTAGTTCCGATGATCCTGTTTTTCTACAGCTACCGTACAGCCAACATTTTCACAATAAAACTGGCTGCCATACTAACCATGATTGGCATTGTGCTGAACAGGCTGAACGTGTCAATCATTGGGTTCAGATGGGATGCAGCAGTCCCCTATATTCCCTCATGGATGGAAATAGTAATAACATTGGCTGTAATTTTTACTGAAATATGGATATTCAGGTGGGTAATCCACCGAATGCCTGTATTAAGGGAATCACCAGCCTGGGCAAAAGACGATAATCATTAACCTACTGTCGCTGATAAAAAAGCGATGGCTAAAAAAATAAATTATGGACGGATTTAAATACAATAACATTTTCGAGACAAAAGGAATAGAATATCTGGTAACCATCGTGTTCTTCCTTATTCTCATTCCCTTTTGGGTTGCGCTGAATAAGCAGGCTAAGCTGACTAAACAACTGCAAAAATCGTTAGGTATGCTAACAGCTAAATCGCTGCGAATTCCGCAGGGACTATTTTTTAGCCGCTATCACACCTGGACGCACCTCGAACGTTCGGGGAACGCCAAAGTAGGGCTAGACGATTTATTGCTTCACATTACCGGCGAAGTAAAAGTGACCATGCTCAAAAAGCCCGGTGAGCGTATCTGGAAAGAAGACCTGATGGCAGAAATCAATCATAAGGATAAAACCCTGAAGGTTTATTCTCCAATTTCAGGAGAAATAACTGCCTTAAATGCCGAACTTTTAAAGAGTCCGGAGCTCTTAAACAGCGATCCGTACAACCAGGGCTGGATCTACAAGATTAAGCCAACTAGTTGGGTAGCCGATACCAATTCGTATTTTCTGGCTGAAGATGCTACCAACTGGTCGGTTCAGGAATTAAGTCGGTTCAAAGATTTTCTGTCCTCATCTATCGGAAAATATTCGCCCATGCCTTCGCATACCATTTTACAGGATGGAGGTGAACTTCGCGACCAACCTCTCGCCGATCTTCCGGATGAAGTTTGGCAAGAGTTTCAGCAGGATTTTTTGAGCAAAAAAACACTTTGTAAAAATAAAAAATGCTTCAGGGAAGAAGACGAGAACCAGCTTTCCTAATTGGCTAGAGATTCCCACCAAAAACCAATAAATACCCAAAGTCTTGCATCAATCATGCAGCTTTGGGTATTTCACTATCCAAAACAACCTTTTTAAGAAATATTAGGCAAAACATTGCACCCAAAATGAGTTGTTTTTCGAATATGAAAATTAACTTAGCGTTTGTTACCTGCTAAACCAACCATCATGATCTCGTTCAGGAATTTAAAAGGCACAAACAGTCTGGGTACACCAATCGTGAAAGGCTATGTAAAGTTTCGATCATCAATATATGGCCGAGTCGTTTTCATAATTACCATTTCCTCGTTTTTCCTTTTTCTGTCGTTCGGAGTCATATTCCGCTCGGTGAATGAGGAATACATGAAATCGGTGATCAGCGAAAACGGCAATAACATTGGGTTTTTGGTGGAAGGGGCACTTTACAGGTCGATGCTCGAAAACGACCGCACTTCGCTGCAAAGTACGCTCGATCAAATCAACAACATGTCGGGTATCGACGATGTGAATATGTACGACAATAAGAATAATCTGGCTTATACGTCCATTTCTAGCGAGCGCGCCAGTCACAGCGATCCCGATTGCAAAAGCTGCCACGATAATTTTGACCAGATGTTTTCGGCAAAAGAAAAATCATACCGGATTATTGACATCGACAGCGAATGCATCATGAATCCCGGCGGAAAGAATAACAGCCGCCATTTGCTCATCAAATCGCCCATTCTGAATAACAAAACATGCTCTACTGCTGAATGTCATGCCCACAGTCCGGAGGAAGAAGTGCTGGGATCGCTCATCATCAAAATGCCGCTGGAAGGGCTGGATACCGCATTACAGAAGTCAACCACCGATTACTTTTTGCTAGCCGCCCTCATGACTTTTGTTCTCATTTTGTTCCTGATTTTCTTTACCAATAAAAAGATCAAAAAGCCTTTGAACGAAATTATTTTGGCCAGCGAAGCGGTTGCACAGGGCGACAAAACTACCCGCCTCGAAATAAAACCTCACCAGTTGTCGGATATGCGCATGGTTTCGCTCGCTTTCAACGAGATGCTCGACAACCTGCACACGGCCAACGAAGAGTTGCAAAACTGGTCGCAGCAACTGGAATATAAAGTTCAAAAGAAAACGGAAGAATTGGGGCAGGCACAGAACGAGTTGATTAACATTGAACGAATCGCGTCGTTGGGCAAATTGTCACTTTCAGTGGCGCACGAAATCAACAATCCGCTTTCAGGAATACTGATTTACACCAAACTGATTTTTAAACAGCTCAGCAACCAGGATATCGATCCGGCCAAAAAGGAGTCGATGCTCAAAAACCTGAAACTGATTGAGAACGAAACCAAGCGCTGCGGCGACATTGTGAAAGGTCTGCTCGATTTCTCCCGGAAAGATCAGGACGGATTTGAACCGAAGCACCTCAACGAAATTCTGCTCGATACTTACGAGCTGATGACGCATCCGATGAAAATTGCCAACATCAATTTTTGGTCGGATTTTAGCGCGAAAAACGATCTGATTTATTGCAGCCCCAACCAAATCAAACAGGCATGTGTAGCGATGCTGGTCAACGCTTCGGAAGCGGTTTCGGAGAATGGCGAGATTTTATTCCGGTCATATAATCCCGACGAAGATCATGTGCGCCTCGAAATTACCGACAATGGGATTGGCATTGCGGACGAAGATCTGCCGCATGTGTTCGAACCCTTTTTTTCGACCAAAGCCAAAGCCAGCGGAACCGGACTGGGGCTGTCAATCGTTCACGGCATTGTGCAGAGCCACAAAGGCAAAATCGAAGTGAAATCGGTCCGTGGAAAAGAAACTACTCTATCAGTAACGATACCTTTAATCAGGAACGAAGAAGCATAAACTTATGGCAAAGAAAATCTCTATATTAATTGTTGACGACGAGGAGTCAGTACGCGATTCGCTCTACAACTGGTTTATTGAAGACGGCTACGAGGTTGAATGTGCCGAGAATGCCCGGAAAGCCCTATCAATACTGGAATCCGAAGGGTTCGACATTATTCTGGCCGACATTAAAATGCCCGGAATGGATGGTTTGGAAATGTTGAAACGCATTAAAGCCCTGCGAAAAGATTCCATCGTAATTATCATGACCGCCTTTGCCACGGTTGATACGGCAGTACAGGCGCTGAAAGATGGCGCTTTTGACTATGTCACCAAACCTTTTGATCCTGATGATTTGTCGCATTTAATCCGGAATGCAGCCAAACAGGTTGCCCTGGTTGAGGAAAACGAAATGCTAAAAGAAAAGGTGGTTTCGCTCGAAAATGTGGACGACCTGATTGGCGTAAGCGAAGCCATGCAGCGCGTTTTGCGTGAGATTGAAAGTGTGGCTCCATCAAATGCCTCGGTGATTATTACCGGCGAAAGTGGCACCGGAAAAGAACTGGTGGCGCGGGCTATTCATGCCAATTCGCCACGGAAATTTTTCCCAATGGTGAGTGTGCATTGCGGCGCGTTAACCGAAAGTTTACTCGAAAGCGAGTTGTTCGGGCACGAAAAAGGTGCGTTTACCGGCGCTGTTTACAACCGCAAAGGCCGCTTTGAAATGGCCGACAGCGGAACCATTTTCTTGGATGAAATTGCCACCATTTCCTCGAAAATGCAGGTTGAACTGCTTCGGGTACTCGAAACCAAAAGCTTCGTCCGCGTTGGCGGAAACAAGGAAATTATCTCCGATTTCCGCGTGATTTGCGCCACCAACCGCGATTTAAAAACGATGGTGGAAAAGGGTTTATTCCGTGAAGACCTATTCTATCGGCTCAATGTCGTAAACATCCATGTTCCTCCGCTCCGCGATCGGATTGAAGATATTCCGTTTTTAGTCGAGCATTTTATCAAGAAGTATTGTATCAGCATGAACAAGCCGCCCATTCCGATTGATCAGTCGGCCCTGAAACGGCTCGAAGAATTTCCATTCCCCGGAAATATTCGTGAACTCGAAAACATGATTGAACGTGCCCTTGTGGTTGGAAACGGGAAAAAGATCAGCCTTAAAGATCTTCCGTTGGGAAAAACGGTTGTAAACACTACTGTTGAAAGTTTGGATGATCTGGAAAAGAACCACATCGCACAAATACTGACAAAATACAACTGGAATATTTCTGTTTCGGCCAAGGCCCTGAAAGTTGACCGGGTGACGTTGTACAACAAAATTAAAAAGTACGATCTGAAACAGGCCAAATAAGCAGAAAGGTCAATTCTTCCATTATTCCCAATTACTAAGAAGACCTGAATTCCCGGATAAATGATAACTGAAAATATCACGCTCATATCGTTTGGATATTTCGGGGAAGACCTCCTCGAAACAGTTGCCCGCGAAGTAGAGCATGAATTTGGTTTTCCGGTAAAAACCAGGCAGGGACATCTTGATTTAAGCGATTTTTACGACTCGTCGCGAAGACAATACGACGGCAACCGGCTTCTGCACGAGCTGGATTCCCGGTTTTCCGACGAAACCACCAAAACGCTGGGGTTGTTCAATGTCGATCTTTTTATCCCCATCCTAACTTACATTTTCGGGCAGGCATTTTTGCGCGGAAAATGTGGAATAGCTTCAGGCTACCGCCTCAGCAATGAGCGCTACGGCCTGAAACCCGACAAACAACTGTTTACAGAGAGGGTAAAAAAGGAAGTTATTCACGAGTTAGGGCACACCTTCGGATTGATTCATTGCCAGAATCCGGCTTGTGTAATGCGTTCGAGTACATACGTGGAAGACATTGACCAGAAAGAACAGTCGCTTTGTTTGTCGTGTCACGAAAAGCTAAAGGATATGGAATTTATTCCCTGAATATCCTTAAAACAAAGGAAATACTTGACTTTAATCACCCCTTTCGGCTGACCTTCCTCAGCGTTTGATACGGTCAAATCGCCTAAGTTCGATGGCTCTATTCAGAAGAATTTTTCCTGAATTATAAACCACAAAACTATGGAAAGTCAGTTCTCTTTTAACCCGAATCCGTTGGTGCGATACCTGCAAAAACCAGCAGAACAGTTTACCCGCGAAGACCTGATCAAATACATTGAAGGCAATCATATTCAGCAAATCAATTTCAGATATGTGGCAGGTGATGGTCGCCTGAAAACCCTCAATTTCATTATTACCGGACGCGATCATCTGGAAAGTATTCTCACTTTTGGCGAACGTGTGGATGGGTCGAGCCTGTTCCCGTTCATGGAAACGGGCAGTTCCGATTTGTATGTGGTGCCTCGTTACCGCACAGCTTTTATTAACCCCTTTCAGGAAGAACCTTCACTCGAAATACTCTGCTCATTCTTTGATCATCGCAGTAATTTGCTCGAATTGTCGCCCGAATATGTATTGCAAAAAGCCATCACTCATTTCAGAAAAGTGACCGGAATGAACATGAAAATGCTGGGCGAACTGGAATATTACGTGAACAGCAAGCACGAAGGTATTTTCCCGGCAACCGATCAGAAAGGCTACCACGAATCGGAACCATTCGCCAAATTTGAAGGAATGCGAAAAGAAGCAATTCGCCTGATTGCAGCCTGTGGTGGAAAAATCAAATATGGTCATTCTGAAGTTGGAAACTTCTCACAGGGAGATGAAGCTTTCGAGCAGCACGAAATTGAATTTTTGCCGACCGATCCTGAATTGGCAGCCGATCAATTGATTATTGCCAAATGGGTACTGCGGATGCTGGCCGAAAAACGGAGGGTGGAAATCAGTTTTGCGCCCAAAATCACGGTAGGAAAGGCTGGCAGCGGATTGCATTTTCATATGCTTGTGGAGAAGAACGGCGAAAATGTGGTACTTGAAGATGGAAAATTATCGGCGACTGCCCGCCAAATGATCGCCGGAATTTTGGATGTGGCCGATGCTTTGACTGCATTCGGAAATACCATTCCAACATCGTATTTGCGCCTCGTGCCCAACCAGGAAGCACCTACCAAAATTTGCTGGGGCGACCGTAACCGTTCGGCATTGGTTCGGGTTCCGCTGGGTTGGACCGGCAAACAAAACATGGCTTCATTGGCCAATCCTGAAGTGAAAATTGAAATCAAAAAGGTGGACAGTCGCCAAACATTTGAATTTCGGGTGCCCGATGGTAGTGCCAACATTCATCTGATTATGGCCGGATTGATCGTTGCCGCTTTGCATGGCATTGAAATGCCCGGCTCTCTCGAAATGGCCGAGCGTCTTTATGTGGAAGGCAACATTTTCCGTAATATTCCGGCGCAGCAATTACAGCAACTGCCAGCTTCGTGCGTGGAGTCGGCTGAACGGCTGAGTGCCAAACGAACAATTTTTGAGGCTAACGGTGTTTTCCCGAAACAACTGATTGATTACACGATTGAATCGCTCACCGCTTTTCAGGATAAAAACCTGAGCCAGGAATTGGAAGGAAATCCGGAAGCTACGCGGGAGTTGGTCATCAAATACATTCACTGCCAGTAGAAAAGAAAAGGGATCGGCTGCGATGAGTCGATCCCTTTGTATTTATTCAAAATATTCAAATTTTAAACTACATCAGGAAGCAGGTAAGGTGCACGGTATTCACGCGATAGCATGGCGTTGGCATCGTCGATATCGCTGCCAATGAAGCGTTCGGCTACCGGGTCGAAATCGAGCTGCTTGCCTAAACGGTAAGAAATATTTCCGAGGTGAGCCAGCGATGATGACAAGGCACCAGTTTGAACCGGACCGTTCTGAATGCTCATATCGCGGGCGCGGATGGCGTCGAACCAGTTCTGGAAGTGCAGAGTCAATTCTCCACTTTCCGAACGGCTAGGACCTTTTTCGCGTTTTTCACCGAGGTACGATTCGTAGGTTCCGTAACCTTTTACTACCAGATAACCTTTGTCTCCGTAGAAAATGTTGCCTACACCGGCACCATCTTCCAAATTGGTGCACCAGTTACGAACTTCAAACTGGATGATTTTCTTTTCTTTTGGATAATGGTAAATTGAAGTCTGGATTTCAGGAACTTCCTTGCAATCGTCCCACAAGAATTTTCCACCCATAGAGGTAATGCGTTCGGGCAGGCTGTTAACGCCCAAACCCCACATACAAAGGTCGGTTTCGTGGATTCCCTGGTTACCAACGTCGCCATTGCCATAATTCCAGTGCCAGTGCCAGTTGTAGTGTACCAAATTTTTAGTGAAGGGACGCATTGGAGCTGGTCCGCACCACAAATCGTAATCCAATCCGGCTGGAATCTGAGAAATACCTTTGTTGCCGATGTCCGGACGCCAGCGATACACCAGTCCGCGCGACATGTAAACACGGCCAATTAACCCTTCTTCCAGATGTTTAACAGCTTCGCGGATAGCTACAGAGCTGCGTAGCTGAACTCCATGTTGAACAATCCGATTGTATTTGTAGGCTGCTTCAATAATTTTTCTTCCTTCAACAATATTGTGCGTGGCAGGTTTTTCAACGTAAACATCTTTTCCGGCCTGACAAGCCCAGATGGTTTGTAAAGCGTGCCAATGGTTTGGCGTTGCCAACGTAACTGCATCAATGGTTTTGTCTTCATAAGTTTTTCTGAAGTCCTGCTCAATCATGACTTTTTTGCCGTATTTCTTCTCGAAATCAGCAGCTCTATCCTGTAAAAGGTTCATGTCAGGATCGCACAACACAGCCACTTCCACATTGGCTTTTTGCGACAAATCCATAATTTCTTCAATATGCGATTTGCCACGGCCATTCACACCCAAAACAGCAACACGAAGGCGGTCGTTGGCACCTTTAACCGTTGGAGGAATAATGGTTGGTTTTTTCACCGGATCTTTTGCCAGTGCACCCGGAACTACAGCAGCCACAACAGCACCGGTAGCGGCAGTTCTCAGGAATGATCTTCTCGAATTAATTTCGTTATTTTCCATCATTTCATGATTTATTGGTTAGTAATAAGTTTATTCGTTTCGGGTCAAAATTAAATACTTGTCACACTAAGGACATACGATATCTTGACCTGTTTTGACATAAATTTGTAGGGAAAACTACTTAAAGTTTTTAGCAATTGTGTTAATCTCAGCATCTGTCAAATCGCCTCCAATCACAATTTTATGCTTGAAAACGACTGTTTCTCCCGGTTTTAATTCCAATTTAACTGGTGTTGCATTTTTATCGAAAGCACGGCCTCCAAGGTTATTGGTAGCAAACAATCCATAGCCACGAGCGTGCGACCATGCAGGATAATTTGGATTTTTTGGATTATCGAGAATAACAATCGTGATTATTTCTCCTTGCTTATCAGCACGAAGGGCAACCCACGGACTTCTCTTCGACCAAACGGCACCGCCCGAAACACCTTCAGCATTGCGGTACACACCGTTTACTCCTTCGTTGTTCATAGCTGGTACTTCAGTTTCAATCCCGTTGGCATCCAGAAATTTTTCAGGCTTGGTTGCCGGTTCTTCAAACGCACGGTCGAGGCGCAATCCAATTAACCCTTCCTTGTTTTCAGTAAAAGTTACAGGCTGTGCAGCAGTGAGTTTTGACGCTCTCGCGATAGTACGGAGGTTTCCTGAGCCAGAAAAGGTGAAAGTAGTTTCTTCATTCAAAAGAACTTTATTGTTGACATCTACCCATTCTGAAGCAGTTACCAGTTCACCTTTCTTCGGATTTTCAGAAACAATTTTTTTGAATTTTACGGTTCCATATTTGGGCTTATCCGCTGCTTTGATGGCAAACGAATTATTCCAAAAATCCAATCCGTTAACATCTCCGAAGTTGAACCAAAGTCCCACATGATGAGGGTGGTCGGTGCGTTCAAAAGGCCGGGGATTCATGGGATAGCCACGGGTAATAATTTTTCCGGAAGCACTTACAATCGGGTAAAGCGATTGTTTTTCCATATTATCAGGATAGATATAAGCGGTGAATAGCTTTCCTCCGACAAATACTTCCACTTTCTTTTCCTTGTCGTTGTTTTTGAATTCAACTTTGGGAGATTTCGCTGATGCAGCCTGACATAAAAGGAAAAGACAGGCCATAAATAAATAAGAACTCTTCATACTTGCTTAGTTTTGTTTAGTCAATTTCAAAAGTACCAAAATAATTTAATCACATGCAACGACATCCTGAAAAATGAAAGATGCTTGATAAAACTTGCACTATTGTTGATTATTTGATTTCAAACGTTCCCGTCACCTCGTCGCTGTCTTTGTAACCGTATCGCACCGCTTTTATGCGCAGCGTTGATGTTCCTTTGGGAAGCCGCAACGCACCACCGTAAAGCTTCCAGTTTGGTTTGTTGCCCGTTTCTGTGGTATAAACGATTGAGGCGCCGTGGGTCGGACAGTAAAAAGACAAGGTCATGGGCGCGGAGAAAGCACCTCCTGTCTGGTAGTTTTTCGAGCCCCGGTCTTCCGGAGCATTTACGATGAAATAGGGTTTATCGGTCACCGGTTGTTTGCCTCCGGGCCACATCATTTCAATCATTTCGGGTTCATTCATTTTGCCCAGATCGTTGGTTTTTACAGCCCAATCGTCCTGAAGCATCCGCATTTCGGCAAGAACCGGCTTGTATTTCGGATTTTCAGCCAGGTTATTGAGTTGAAACGGATCGGCTTTGACATCATACAATTCCTCGGCCGGACGGGTTTGTGCCATCCACTTTTTCTGCGGTTCGTTCAGTTTTCCTTCAGCATCCAGTCGCATCATTTCCTGCATAATGGGCATTTTATTCAGGTAAGGAACCCAAATCGTGAATGGCTCGTTGGGATAGAAATTCCGGATATACAAATAGTCTTTCGAACGAACCGAGCGGATCATGTCGTACGCTTCGTCCACACGGTCGCGTGTTGCGAATACGACCTTCCGCGGTTCGGCCGACTGTTTGCCCAGAAATGCCTGTCCCTGCATATGGGCCGGAATTTTTACTCCAGCCATCGATAACACCGTAGGGCCAAAATCGATAGAACTGATCAGCTGATCGTTAACCGAACCGGGTTTAATCTGTCCGGGCCAGCGAATAATCAGCGGAATATTCAGACCAGAATCGTACAACCAGCGTTTGGCGCGCGGAAGTCCGTCGCCATGATCGCCCCAAAAGAAAACGATCGTATTGTCGGCCTCACCCTCGCGTTCGAGTTCAGCGAGCAACGAACCCACCACCGAATCGAGCCGGGCCGTATTGTCGTACATTTTAGCCAGATTTCGGCGTACAATTTCGGTATCGGGATAATACGGAGGAACTTTCACTTTTTGCGGATCGGTTTTCACCTTCCGGATATCCCAGTTTTGGCTTTCGTGCGTTCCGACATAATTGAACACCGCGAAGAAAGGCTGATTTTTATCCGGACGGTTTTTGTAATGAGCCGTTTTGCTGCATTCGTCCCAAATACTGGCCGGAACCGGATCTTTGGCAAACTGGTAATCGGTTTTATTGTTGTTGGTGCAATAGTAACCAGCCACCCGCAAATATTCGGTAAAAGCTTTCACGTAATGCGGCGGAACAGCAGTAAACTCCAACGGATTTTCGACAGAGCGCCGATAACTGGTGGTTCGCATGTGCATGCAGCCAATCGAGGTTTGATACATTCCGGTAATGATTCCGGCGCGGCAGGGAGCACAAATCGCCGCTGTGGTAAACACGTTGGTAAACCGAACTCCTTGCGCTGCAAGTTGATCGATGACCGGCGTTTGGGCAACCCGATCGCCGTAACAACCTAAATGTGGACTAAAATCTTCGGTCGAAATCCACAAAATATTCGGACGCTTTGGGAGCGAAGTCTGCGCCTGAGTGTGCGCCCCCAAACAAAGGCTTATTGCAACCGGAACCCATCCTGACAATACTTTTACCTGATTCATTTTTTGATGCTTTATTCTGAAACAAATTGATATTGACCACTATTCACTTCAAAAACCTGATATCCGCCCTCCTCTTTCACACGTTTAATGTCTTTGAAAAATGATACAGGCGTCCCGCTTTCCGTTATCCGGTTATCTTTTAATAACGGCACAAAAACGGTAGCCCGGCATCCTACCGGGACCGTTACCTGCATCGTCAACTGATGATTTTCTTTTTTCCAGAAAATGCCAGCCTCGCCATAAGGCGTTTGATTGAAATATTTCACAAACGAAAGATCGTCGACTAACTGCGGACGGAAAATGATGTGTTGGTATCCGGGTTCCTCCGGATCAGCATTCATTCCGGCCAATTTGCGGTAAAACCACACTAAACTTCCGCCAAACATGGGGTGATTTCGCGAATTACTTCCATCCCATTGCTCCCAGGTGGTGGTGGCTCCCTGCTCGATCCACCAGCCAAAACCCGGCTGTGTTTTCTTGGTCATTGCCTGGTAGGCCAGGTCGTGCATTCCGTTTTCAGAAAGCACCTCAAAAAAGAACTGCGTTCCAAAAATACCCGTATCCAAATGGCCGCTGTTGGCCCGAATATCGGCTTTCAGACTCTGAATAACCCGCGGATATTGGTCGGCCGGCACTCCCATTTTAAGGGCAAAGATGTTTCCACCCGCTTTTCCGTAGGTTCCGTTTTTTTCGTCGTAAAACCGTTTTAAAAATGCCTGTTTGGTCTTTTCGGCCAGTTGAGCATATTTAGCGCCTTCGTCAGCCTTATTCAGCGCTTTTGCTGCCCGGGCAGTGAAATCGGCGCAGCGCCAGAAGTAAAACGTGTGCACCATCTCATCCGGAGGCAAATTTCCGGGAGCCACCCAGTCGCCCAGGTTAAACCACCGCAGCACTTTCCCGTCTTTCCCGGTTCGCTGCGAATACATGATTCCTTCTTCATTGACCCAGGTTTGCATGTAACGGATGTACTCTTTCATGCCCACGTAATTGTCTTCGAGCATGTCTTTCGAGCCGTAATGCAGGTAAAATTCCCAGGGCATAATGCACATGGCGGCACCCCAGGCCACTCCTCCCCCGCAGCCCGGTTGCCACGGTGCTCCGTTCGGAACATAGCCGGTCGATACATTCTGAGCGCCCAGAATATCCTGAATCCATTTATGGTAGAAATTACGGGCATCGTAGTTGTGCATCACTGTTACGCAAGCCACCTGTCCGTCGCCAGTGTAGGGCGAACGCTCGCGATGCGGACAATCGCTGGCTACTCCGCCGTGCATATTGTCGGTTTGGCTCCGTCGCCATATTTTGTTGATGGTATTCAACAACGGATTCGAAGTCTCAAATACAGCCGATTCTTCCACATAGGTATGCACTACTTCGGCGGTAATCTGATCGGGTTTTAGTTCTCCGGGAAAATTGAAAATTTCGACTCCGTTAAACACAAACCAATTGAAGCGCGCGGCATACGATTCATCACCTTTTCCGCTGAAGATGTAGGAATTATCGCCGGAATAGGTGGTTCCCAGGTATTTGATGTCCATTTTTTGTCCGGCCGGTCCTGAAATATGACTGAGTCGCACCCATCCTGAAACTTCAACTCCAAAATCGACATGATAGTTTCCGTTCGCCAGTTTTTCAATTTTTAAGGGCTGCAAACGCTCCATCACCTTGTCGGGGTGAGCGGTATGGGCAACCAGCTTTCCTTCCGGAGCTTTTCTTACGGTAACCGGTTTCCAGGCCGAATCATCGAATCCGGGCAAATTCCAACCCGGCTGCTCTTTTCGCGCGTCGTAATGTTCGCCGTAATACACCATGTCCATCAAGACCGGACTTTCAGCTGCTTTCCAGCTTTCGTCGCTCACAACAATTTGCTCCGTTCCGTCGGTATAAGTAATATAAATCTGCGCCAAAAATCGTGGACTTCCGTAGGCCGCAGCCCAATGTTTGGCCGGATTATAAAACCCGTTTCCGAGCATACTACCCACAGCATTATTTCCCTTTTTCAACTGATTTTTAATATCATAAGCCAGGTACATCACTTTATATTCCCTGAAATTATCTTCCAGCGGAATACCTTCGGTAATCAATTCCGGACGTTTTCCATAGTTTGTTTGATTGGGCACCAGCACATCGTCGCCCACTTTTTGGCCATTCAGGTAAAATTCGAAATAGCCCAACCCGGTTACAAAAGCCACCGCTTTTTCAACCTTTTTTTCAATCCTGAATTCTTTTCGGAACATCGGTGCTGGCGGCGGCAACTTTTCGGGCAACTGAGTTTTGGGATCGATTTTCTTCGGCAAAGCTTCTTCGCCTTGCCACGGTGCACCTATCCATTTGGCTTTCCATTCCGATGCATTGATAATACCCATTCGCCAAAATGCCGGTTCACTCCAGTCTGAAACAGTTCCGTTTTTATCCCAAACACGCACCTGCCACCAGCATTCGGTACGCGATTTCAAAGCTTTTCCGGCATAAATTACCCGGTTATTTTGCTCTCCGGAAACTTTTGGACTATCCCACAGGTCGGGCTTTTCGAGCAATTTTTTCGAAGTAGCCACTCTGATTTGGTAGGCTGTTTGCACTTGTCCACGTTCACCTTTTCCGGCGATATTTACCCAGGCTAATCGCGGCTGAGCCACATCAACCACCTGCGGATTTTTAAGGTACTCACAGGTCAATTTTTCAGGAGATATTCCGGCTAAAGCAGCAATTCCGGGAAAAACTAGCAGAATCAAAAAGAGAAGTCGGTTCATTGGTATAGGTTTTAAAATTTAAAATGACAGATTAATTTCTTCGGCCGGAGTATAATCCGAAACCAGCTTGGCTTTGGTGTATTTCTTAATTTGTGCGTCGCATTTCCGGCGAAGTTCGTCAAGTACCCTTTTGTAGTCCGGATTTAGCGCCAAATTGGTGGTTTCCAGTGGGTCGTTTTCCAGATCGTACAATTCTTCCGGAGCCTGAATAAACCGGTACCTGAAATATTTCCATTTTGCGGTTCGGATTCCTTCGCTCGACGGTATTGCAGGCAATTTCCAGAGGTGCTCAAACAATATCTCCTGCCGGACTTTTGCAGGTTTCTGACCTTTGACATACGGAAGCAAACTCTCGCCCTGATAAGCTTTGGGTTGTTTAATGCCAGCCAAATCGAGAATAGTTTTAGGTACATCGATATTGAGCACCATATCGTTGACATCCTGATGTTTTGCGACACGCGGATCGAAAACCACCAATGGAACCCGCAGCGAATTGTCGTACATCAGCCATTTGTCGGCCAATTGCCGCTCGCCCAGGGTGTAGCCGTTGTCGCCCATCAAAATGATCACCGTATTTCCGGCAATGCCTTTTTCTTCCAGAACTTTGCGCAAAGCTCCAATTTCGTCGTCAATCTCACTGATCATCCGGTAGTAGCCCTTTACGCTTTTCTGGTATTTTTCCGGAGTATCAAACCGCCACGTCCAGCGAAGTCTGCTGTAACCCGCCTGCACTTCTTTGGGCAACGAATTAAAATAGCGATCGTCGGCCAAAGGCGGCGGCGGAATGGTTACATCGGAATACCGATTATCGGATTTCTTTTGCCAGTAATATTGCTCCACCGAATTATCGTGCGCATGAGGTGCACTAAAACTCAACGACAAACAAAACGGTGTTCCGGCTGGGGCGTTTTGAATGAACTGCCGCGCCTGATAACCCGTGTACTCGGTCAGATGTACTGTGTCCTTGCCGATGGTTTTGTAGAAATAGCCACGTCGCCCGGCGAGTTTATCGTTTCGGTCGTAAATATCAGCTTCATTAAAAAGCTTCTCCGCATTTTTATAGATCACCCCAAGTTTCCCGAAAAAGCCGGTGTAATATCCCTGCTGTTTCAGAATTACCGGGTAAGCAAGTTGCATGTAGGGTTCTTTCAGCGGGCCTTGCTGAAAGGTGTATCCGTGAGTCCGTTCATACATTCCGCACAGGATGGAAGCCCGGCTCGCGGCACAGATCGGTGTGGTAACAAAAGCATTTTTGAAATATGCACCGCTGGTAGCCAATTTTTCCATTTCCGGAGTCTGAATGATTGGGTTTCCGGCATAACCCAAAGCATCCCACCGATGATCGTCGGTGAGGATAAAGATGATGTTGGGCTTTTGCTGTGCTTGAACAGTTCCGGCCAGTCCAACCAAACCAAGCAGGCAAAGGTTTTTTAAATCAGGTATGGGCATGGTTACTATTTATAAATCGGTTTCAATCGGTTCAGGAATTTCTCCTGAAATCTACAACTATTTCAACTTCATTTTTTGCCCCGGATGAAAGTTTTTAGAGCACATAAAGGAAAAGGTAAGGCCTTATTTTTCTTTGTATTTTGAACTTGGTTGATTAAACACAAATACAGCCTCCAAATATTTACCCCTAAATACTCCTAAACTTACCGGCATCGTCGAGTACCAATACCCAATCGTTATCGGTGCCCGAAGACGGAGGGGTGAAGGTTGCCGAGCCTGTATTGCTGTAATTACCGGCTGTTGTTACTTTGCCGTCGCGCGGGTTGTACCACCAGGCGTTTACTTTTTCGCCGGAAATTTTATTCATGTTCACCGAAACTGGCTGACCAACCGATAAATACACCAGTAAAAACGATCCGTCGTTGGCAACCGCCGCACGAACATGCGTACTGTCTGACGGATTATTTCCTGAAATTGCCGATTGGTCGGGTACCAATTTCGAAAACGATCGCATTTCGAAAAGCTTCCGAATATGCCGGATGTCTTCGGCACCCGGCCTGTCGAGTGATTCGCTCCAATCGTACAAACACGGAATTGCAATTGCCCCTTTTTTCCTGAACATCTGCCAAACAGCATTATTACCATAAGTGTATCCACAGGCGCCAGCCAGCAAGTTCCAGTAGGCATGAACACGCACATCGTAGTCAGTAAAAAAGCCCTTCTGAAAATGGGCAGTATCCTTGATGAGGTAGTTATGATCGAGTACTTCGGCTGGAACACGCAACGGACTGTTCCAATCACAATACTCCCAAAATCGAAGAGGAATATCCTCGTAAGCCGGCTCTCCGTCGATGGTAGGTTTCACTGGTGTTAATTTGTAGTCGTGTTCAGCATATTTGTACACCTGGTTGAAATGACGGGCATGACCGCTTTGGTAAATATTGAAGTCGAGCCACTGTTCGTTTTGAAACCACTCGCTCGACGATTTTTCGCCCCTTGGATGATAGGTTATCAAATGGTTGCCGCCGTCGCCTTTTCGGATTCCTTCGGCCATTGCTTTCCAAAGCTCAAAAACTTCCTGACTGTCGATGTTGCGGTCGCCTCCTAAGATCCAAACGATGGGCTTGTTTTTGTACCTTTTCCCAAGAAATTCGCCATAAATACGGGCATTTTCAGCATTAAAAACAATAGGGCCTGCGCCCGGATTGTTGTTCGGTACTTTATCGCCCCATGTTGGAAGCATACCAATGTACAATCCCAACTCTTCTGCCTTGTTTACAATGAAATCAACATGTTCGAAGTATTTCTCGTTGGGTTTGGTCGGGTCGAGGTCAATCAGCGGCAGTTCGCCATAAGGATTGGGAACACGCAGCCCATCGTTCTCGGCCAGTACAACTGCCTGAATGACCGTAAATCCTTTTTCTGCACGGTTTTGCAAGTACTCGGTGGCCTCTTCGCGGTTCAGTTTATGAAAGAGTTCCCAGGCGGTATCGCCAAGATACAGGAAAGGGTTCCCGTCTTTTCCAACCAAAAATCTGCCGTTTTTGCTCACTTGAAGAAATTTATAAGTGGCTGGTTTTTCCGACTGACATGCTCCTAAACTTATAATGAATAGGATAGCTGCAATACATTGTTTTAAGTAAATCATTGTATTAATTTGAAAATAATGAGGATTATTTTGTTCGTTTTTACATCAAGACACTTTCTATTTCACTCTAATAAACGACTTCTGACTAACAGAAGAGTTCTTCATTTAATTTGGATCGATATTATTTCCTGCCCGGATGACAATTCACACAGCCAACAAAATGAATGTCGTTCGCGCTGGTTGGATTGGCATAGGTTGTGTTCATGGTCCGCACATCGAGCTTGCAATTTTTCGACACATCGGAGTGGCATTTATCGCACGAATTACGCTGGTTATTGGAATGTGGCTCGTGGCAGGCATTGCAGCTGATTCCGCTGTGAACGCCCACCGGGGTATGGTCGTCACTCGTGCCCACCTCGTGCCACACCGATGACGCATGGCATTGCACGCAGAGCCTGTAAACCGGATCGGCCGGAGTCTGAACGGTGTCGCCAAAAAGCACCATATCGGGGCGGGGTAATTGCTCCAGTTGAAAATGCGTTTTTTCGTGCCGGCTGTAAAAACCCACCGAATTGTTGGGCAGGTTGCGGGCATAAAAAATGTTGTTTGGGTTGGCATAATCGGGCTTCCTGACGGGTTCGCCCGGAGCATGAACCTGGTGACAAGCCATGCATGGAATGGTGGCCTGACCGGCTTTTTCAGGTTCTTTTAATTTCCAGGGGCCTTGCTGTGAGATGGGTTCCACCAAATCGGCTGTTGTTCCGGAGTAAAACATACCATGACACCGCAGGCAATCTTCGTTGAGTTGCTCGGTTTTGTTGTGCGTTTCGTGCAGGAAAATATCGGCATAACCAGCAGAGTGACCGCTGGCTTTCCATTTGTTGTATTCCGACTCATGGCAATTTTTGCAGCGGTCCATCGTTTCCAAAATTTGCGATTCGCTCATCTGTATATTTTCGCTCGTAACGTCGGTTTTGACATGCGTAAATACCATTTTCGACTTTTCCTTCAGGCTGTGAAAACCATTACTAAGCGCAGTGCCATGACATTTGAAGCATGAGACATCGCGGTGCGCCGAACTGGCCCAGGTGTTAAACGACGGATTAATTTCGTGGCAGCTCAAACATGTTTTTTCAGGTGATGCCACCGACCAATAGGTGTAAAATCCTCCGGAAATCAGAAAAAGTCCAACAACTACGATTCCGGAGATGATTAAAATTCGGGATATGATTCGTTTTTCCATGGCCTACGATTTTAGGTGGGTTCCGTTCCACTGTTTCACAATTTGGTCGCCCACATAAAAACCAAGCGCCATAATGGTAAGCGCGGGATTGAATCCGCCGTTGGTGACCATCAGCGATCCGTCGGCCACAAAAACATTGTCGATTTCGTGCAATTGGCCCAAACGATTGGCTACCGACGTCTTTTTGTCGTTTCCCATGCGGCAGGTTCCCGCCTGATGCTGGCCACCACTCAATCCGCCACCACCAACTTCTTTCCAAACCTGGTAAGCGCCAGCCTCGAGCAGCCATTCTTCGCAACGGTCGGCCAGGAATTCGCAGCCTTTTCGGTCGAGGGGATGACGTGCCCCCATCAGCTTTCCAACCGGAATTCCCCAATAGTCTTTCACTTTTTGATCGACCGTAATCCGGGCTTCGAAATTGGGAACCTCCTGATACGGACCTTTTACACTCACCACCCGCTTGTAATTCGAGCGTTGATAGTCTTTGTGCGCTTTTCCCCACGAGGGCGAACCCGGTGGCCGCTGATTGGTAAACAAATATGGCAGCCTGAAAAATTCGTTCGCCAGCATTCCGCCGCCAACTATTCCTTCGTTACCATGATTGAAATCGGAAATGGCAACTGTTGCGCCCGGACCAACATCGTCGTAAATTTCGTCCTCGAAAAGTCCGACTGCACCGGTGTAGGCATGTCCCTGAAGATTTCGGCCTACCCAGTCGTAGTTGTTTCCCGCACCATTGGGGAAAAGTTTTGACTTGGAATTAAGCAGCAAGCGCGCCGTTTCGGTAGCCGATCCCGAAACCACCACCAAATCGGCCGTTTGAATTTGTGCTTTGCCGGTTTCGTCGAAGTATTTAATTCCGGTAGCTTTCCCCTGATCATTGACCATGATTTCGGCTACCTGACAATTGATGCGCAGTTCGCAGTTTCCGGATGCCAATGCCACGGGGATTACCGTGTTGTGGGTTCCGCATTTGGCATTCACCGGACACGCAAATCCCACGCAGGTGCGCATCCGGTAACATGCCGGGCGTCCGTTATATGGAATAGAATTCCGAAGCATGGGAATCGGGAAAGGATGCCAGCCACGCCGTTTGGCCGCCTCGAAAAGCATTTTTCCTTCGCTGTTGTATGCAAACGGAGGCATGGGCAGGTGTTTCTTCCGTTCGGGAACAAACGGGTTTTGTGGGTCTTGTCCCGAAACACCTATCTCCCACTCTGCCTTTTCGTAATACGGTTCGAGGTCTTCATAGGTAATCGGCCAGTCTTCAAGTGTCGAGCCTTCCACATGGCCGTAAGTGCTTTTCATCCTGAAGTCCTGCGGCATAAAGCGCCAGGCCATGGCGCCGTAACTCACTGTTCCGGAGCCTACACAAGCAGCATTGTTGCTGTAGCCTCCTTCGTGCGGATACACGATGGTTTCTTTTCCACTGCGTTGATCGACAAACACGCGCCAATGCTTGTCTTTGTTGGGACCAAAAGCGTTTCCGAGCACTGTTGTCCGTTGTGAGATCAGTTCATCATCGTCGTGGTCGTCGTATCGGGCCCAACCGCCACGCTCAAACAAAACCACCGAAAGTCCGTTGGTTGCCAGTTCTTTGGCAACCGGTCCGCCACCGGCTCCTGCACCGATTACGACTGCATTGACATGTTTGTTGGTCATTGGGCGTAGGCATTTAAGGTTTCACAACGCGAAGCGTACCGGTTTTGACCAATCACATGCGGATAGTCGATCCGTATCATTTTATAGCTGACATAGTCTTTGTTGCCACCGTGCCGCGGTGATCCGTAAAATCCCTGCATCGAATGGTCGCGTAACATCCGGAAAAAGCGCGAGGCTGGGTTTTCTTTCCAGTATTCGCCTTCGATGGAATTTTTCTCCATCAGTTTGAGCACCTCGGTTTGCTTGTCAAACTCCAGCTCCTCGAATTTTGCACCCCGTTTTTGGGTACAGTATTCCTGAAGGGCAGCCAATCCTTTGCGGTAGTCTTCCTGAAAGTTGGCGTAGAATCCCGCCAGTTGTCTGTCGATGAAATTAACCACTCCGGCATCGGTAGCGCCGGGGTCCTGGTCGGCAGGGATGATTTGCTCGGCAATGGCAATCACCAGTTTGGCCTCATCGTCGGTGAGAAAACGCCAGTTGGAGGGTGCCGTTCCGCCACAAGCCGGAAACAGCAAAAGGCTTCCGGTGGCCAGACCAAGCGATTGAATGAATTTTCGTCGGTTTAGGTTCATAGTTAAGATATTAGGTCGGGTTTTGGTTATTCCATTTTTGTTTTTTCAATATCCGTTTGTTCGATCCAACCGGCTTTCAGCTTCTCGCCAGCCATCACCCGGTTGTAAAAATTCCGGTTGTCTTCAGAGTACGGATAGGTATCGAAAATATCGCCTTTGCCAAACATGCGCGGATCGTCATCCTGCTTGAGCTTTCGGGTCATTTGTTTGATCAACTTACCTTTAACCGTGTCATATTCCGGATCTTCAGCCAGATTTTCCAGACATTCCTGATCGTTGGAAATCCGGAACAATTGCTCACCCGAAACCTTACCGAAATTCAAGTCCCAATATTTGCTTTTGCCTTTCGCCCGCCGCTCGTTCAGAATAAAAGTTTTGGTGGGCGAACCATCGCAGTCCATGTAACCGGTTTCGGGATTCCCGGCAGGCCAGCGTTCGGGATGGTAATTAAGCAGATATAAAAATTCGTTGGTTACAATTCCCCGAATTGGATAACCCTGATCATCCGGCCTTCCCAAATCAGTTCGTTCCTTACCAATCACCATGAACTCGCGAAATTGCCCCTTTTGTGTTTCCTCAAAAACCGGTCTCAGACTTTTCCCTTCCATTTTCTGCATCCCGCTTTGCTTTTCGGGCACCCCCGCCAAATCAAGAAACGTCGGTGCAAAATCGGTGAAATTCACAAAGTCCTCCACCTTTTTCCCAGGATTTTTGATTCCCTTTGGCCACATAATGGCCAGCGGCAAATGGTTCGACAATTCGTAGGCGTTACCTTTAACCCGAGGAAATGGCATCCCGTTGTCCGAAGTCACCACAACTATTGTATTTTCCAACAGACCTTTCTGTTCCAGAATCTTCAGCATTTTTCCGAGGTGCGAATCGAAATATTCAATCTCGAAGGCATAGTCGAGCAGATCGTTCCTGACGGTATCGTTATCGGGCCAAAATCCAAAGACTTTATCAATTTCTGAAGTCGATTTTCCACCTTTGGTAACACCTGCCTTAAACTCGTAAGCCCGATGCGGTTCAGTGCAGCCAAACCAGAAGCAAAAAGGCTTTCCTTCAGAATTATCATTCAGGAATGCTTCAAAATTGGCGGCATAATCGTTATCGGAAATAAACTTTGCCGGAGGTTTGGTTTTGTGTTCGTTCCACGACCGACCCAGCAATTCGCGCTTTTTGTCGTTCACGTTTCCCGGATCGCCGGGCGCCCAACCTTTTGCTGTATGGCCAACATGGTACCCGTTTTCGATTAGCGTTTCTGCATAAGTTTTAAACTTAGCCGGAAAAAATGGAACGTGATTAGCTGCCTCTTCCAGTTGCCACGAATTTCGACCAGTCAGGATACTCGAACGCGAAGGCGAACATTTGGCATTGCAGGTATAAGCATGGGTAAACAGGATGCCCTCGCGGGCAACACGGTCGAATGACGGAGTTTTTACCCACTTGCAGCCGTAAGCGCTGGCATGGGGAAACGATTGATCGTCGGAGATGCAAAACAGAATATTGGGGCGTTGAATTTTCTCTTTAATGTCAACTGTATTAGTGCAAGTTTGAAAGCTCGTTAAAGCCAGCAAAATAATAGGAGAGAACATTGGTTTAAATAGGTTTATAGTTTTTAGTTCGGATAAAGTTAGAAAATTATTCTTCCATTATTCGATTTGGTGGCGTATCCTTAATGAAAACTACTATTGATAAATTCTGAATTTGGGTAGTACAATCAGCAGAATTTTATTTTAAATATAGGTATAAACACCACAAGCCCGATCAGGATCGAGCTTTTTTTGTGTTGGTCATATGTTTTATTTGATCAGTCTTTTTATTACCGGCGATGGTAAAACGGGCAATACATGGGTTGAACAAGAACAAGTAAGGAACAAGTATTAACCGACTACCCCTTCCGGGCGAACAACTATCAAATCTTTTTAAGAACAATTAGTAACTTAAGGAACCAGTATTAATCATTAAAACCATTTATATAGCGAACAAGCTAATTTCAATTTCAGTATTAATCGTCAGAGTGCTTCATCTTACGCAGGATTTCTTTGGCATTTTGCTGGTAGAACCCCTGGATTTCAGCTATCTTTTTAAATTGTTTGTATGCTTTCCTGTTATCGTTGGTTTGCAGGTAACACAATCCGATGTACCACTGGGCCTGTTCCGTAAACAGGTTATCTTCATTGCTGATTACTACCTGGTATTGGTCAATTGCACGGCTGTAGTTCCCCGCTTCCTGGAAAGCTGCCCCGGCATAAAAGTGCCCCGCTGCATTTTGAGGATCGCTTTCATTGACCTGCTGCAGAAGTTCCAGCGCAGCCGTATAATCTTTGTCGTTGAACCGTACTAAAGCTGTAGCAAGCGCTTGGTTAACGGCGGTTGATTCAGACCGGCTTACCAGGGAAGTCTGGTAGGTGTTATAGAACTTCCGGTAAATCTCATCCGGAGACAACTGCCTGTTTAACAGACCTGTGACCCCAAGCAACAGGATCAAAAAGGCTGCTGCGGATGAAAGTAATACCTTTTTAGGATTGAACTTAGCCACAAACGAGCGCTGGCTTTGTTGCTGTTCTGATATGTCTTGGGCAATATGCTGGAGTGAGCTTCGCAGCTGCATAATGTCGTTTTCTTTGAGGGCCTGGTCAATATCACTGACCAGCTTTACTTCTTCCCGAAGTTCAGTGCTGGAGGATAGTTCCCCTTCAAAGGATGCCAGCTTATCTTCGGGTAATTCGTTGTATAGGTATTGTTCAATTTCTTCAATCCTTGCCGAAGAGTTGAACTGTGTTTTCTGGATTTGGTTAAGCGTGGCCCTGAGTTGCATAATGTCGTTCTCGCCAGAAGCAAGATCAACTTCATACGAAAGCTTAAGATCTTGTGCCAGAGCATTATTGAGCTCTAATTCTTCTTCAATCTCGAATCTAAGATCAGCTTCAATCTGCCCGGAAATAAAATTGTCAAGGTCTTCAAAAGAGAACCGGTGGGATGGTATGCTTCGTGCAATCTGTTTTAAATTGGCACGCATATCAGCAATGTCATTTTCTTCAAGGGCATTCTGTACTTCTGTGAAAAGTTCTTCATCCAGGGATGAGAAAGTTTCTTCTTCACTAATGTTTTCTGAATCAAATTGTTCTTTATAGAACTGGTGGATATTTTCCTTGCCTGCAACTTTGTGTTGGTACAGATGAATCTTGGGAAAAGAAAGACCGGCATTGAGAATGTCGTTGGTAGTTACCGGGCGATCCATGTTTTGAAAAGATGACAGTTCCTCGGACAATCCGAAGCTGAAAGAATCGAAAACACTGACCTGTTCTGTATCAGCCTTATGTTGAACGATTTTATTCAGGTTTTTGCGCAAATCGATAATATCTGTTTCTCCGATAGCCTGTTCCACGTCCTGATGAAGATTAACTTCTTCTCCCAGATCCGCATCAAAAGCCATTTGAGCTTCGAATTCGCTTAACTCAGGTTGAGACAACTCTGCATTAAGGTACTTTTCGGTTTGTTCAAAATATTCGGATTTGCGTATCATCTTGTTGATTATTATAGTTTATGAGGTCTTTGACCACTTTGGAAAACAACTGCAGTGAATCCAGAAAAGAACAGGAAAAAACCTATTCTAAAGGAAATCTTTTGCCTGCAAACTAAATAGTGGAAATAAATTAATTCAAATCAAGGTAAGCGTCTTCTGATTTACCTCCCTTTACCAAAGCAAGTTCTTCGGATGTTAAAACATCAAAAGTGAAAGAATCAAAGTTCTGAGCTTCGTTGTTCGCAAATAAAGTTTTCATTTTTCTACGGTTTTAATGATTAATACTGGTTCCTTAAATACTCTTGTTCGATGGTTTATTCCTCTAACAGGAAAAAGGTAACCCTCACAACTGAAGAAAAAATGAAAATATTTTTATGCTTTTTATTTATCTACCTGTTTATTAGATATTTATTGTGTGTATTTTATTTTAAATATAGGCATAAACACCACAAGCCCGATCAGGATCGAGCTTTTTTGTGTTGGTAATATGTTTTATTTGATCAGTCTTTTTATTACCGGCGATGGTAAAACGGGCAATACATGGGTTGAACAAGAACAAGTAAGGAACAAGTATTAACCGACTACCCCTTCCGGGCGAACAACTATCAAATCTTTTTAAGAACAATTAGTAACTTAAGGAACCAGTATTAATCATTAAAACCATTTATATAGCGAACAAGCTAATTTCAATTTCAGTATTAATCGTCAGAGTGCTTCATCTTACGCAGGATTTCTTTGGCATTTTGCTGGTAGAACCCCTGGATTTCAGCTATCTTTTTAAATTGTTTGTATGCTTTCCTGTTATCGTTGGTTTGCAGGTAACACAATCCGATGTACCACTGGGCCTGTTCCGTAAACAGGTTATCTTCATTGCTGATTACTACCTGGTATTGGTCAATTGCACGGCTGTAGTTCCCCGCTTCCTGGAAAGCTGCCCCGGCATAAAAGTGCCCCGCTGCATTTTGAGGATCGCTTTCATTGACCTGCTGCAGAAGTTCCAGCGCAGCCGTATAATCTTTGTCGTTGAACCGTACTAAAGCTGTAGCAAGCGCTTGGTTAACGGCGGTTGATTCAGACCGGCTTACCAGGGAAGTCTGGTAGGTGTTATAGAACTTCCGGTAAATCTCATCCGGAGACAACTGCCTGTTTAACAGACCTGTGACCCCAAGCAACAGGATCAAAAAGGCTGCTGCGGATGAAAGTAATACCTTTTTAGGATTGAACTTAGCCACAAACGAGCGCTGGCTTTGTTGCTGTTCTGATATGTCTTGGGCAATATGCTGGAGTGAGCTTCGCAGCTGCATAATGTCGTTTTCTTTGAGGGCCTGGTCAATATCACTGACCAGCTTTACTTCTTCCCGAAGTTCAGTGCTGGAGGATAGTTCCCCTTCAAAGGATGCCAGCTTATCTTCGGGTAATTCGTTGTATAGGTATTGTTCAATTTCTTCAATCCTTGCCGAAGAGTTGAACTGTGTTTTCTGGATTTGGTTAAGCGTGGCCCTGAGTTGCATAATGTCGTTCTCGCCAGAAGCAAGATCAACTTCATACGAAAGCTTAAGATCTTGTGCCAGAGCATTATTGAGCTCTAATTCTTCTTCAATCTCGAATCTAAGATCAGCTTCAATCTGCCCGGAAATAAAATTGTCAAGGTCTTCAAAAGAGAACCGGTGGGATGGTATGCTTCGTGCAATCTGTTTTAAATTGGCACGCATATCAGCAATGTCATTTTCTTCAAGGGCATTCTGTACTTCTGTGAAAAGTTCTTCATCCAGGGATGAGAAAGTTTCTTCTTCACTAATGTTTTCTGAATCAAATTGTTCTTTATAGAACTGGTGGATATTTTCCTTGCCTGCAACTTTGTGTTGGTACAGATGAATCTTGGGAAAAGAAAGACCGGCATTGAGAATGTCGTTGGTAGTTACCGGGCGATCCATGTTTTGAAAAGATGACAGTTCCTCGGACAATCCGAAGCTGAAAGAATCGAAAACACTGACCTGTTCTGTATCAGCCTTATGTTGAACGATTTTATTCAGGTTTTTGCGCAAATCGATAATATCTGTTTCTCCGATAGCCTGTTCCACGTCCTGATGAAGATTAACTTCTTCTCCCAGATCCGCATCAAAAGCCATTTGAGCTTCGAATTCGCTTAACTCAGGTTGAGACAACTCTGCATTAAGGTACTTTTCGGTTTGTTCAAAATATTCGGATTTGCGTATCATCTTGTTGATTATTATAGTTTATGAGGTCTTTGACCACTTTGGAAAACAACTGCAGTGAATCCAGAAAAGAACAGGAAAAAACCTATTCTAAAGGAAATCTTTTGCCTGCAAACTAAATAGTGGAAATAAATTAATTCAAATCAAGGTAAGCGTCTTCTGATTTACCTCCCTTTACCAAAGCAAGTTCTTCGGATGTTAAAACATCAAAAGTGAAAGAATCAAAGTTCTAAGCTTCGTTGTTCGCAAATAAAGTTTTCATTACTTTTGATTTTAATGATTAATACTGGTTCCTTAAATACTCTTGTTCGATGGTTTATTCCACTATCAGGAAAAAGGTAACCCTCATCCCTAAAGAAAAAATGAGAAATGCTGTTGTAGGAATTAAAAATATATGGAGACTCCTTCTTGTTTCTTTCTTATATTGTTTTAGTATCCAGGTTTATGCTAAGGATGATAATTCTTTTAAAATAGATAGCATTAAAGCAATTGAATTAAACAATCAGGGAAAGGCTGCAGGAAGACAAGGAGATTATGAAGAGGCATTAAAAAAATTTAAAGAAGTTTATGAAATAAATTTAAAATTGTTTGGAAGAGATAATGTCAGGTTGGCATCGACATTGAACAACATAGGAGTACAGTATAAAAACTTACAAAATTTTGATAAAGCAATAGAGCAATTCAAAAATGCTGAAAATTTGTTTATTAAAACTTATGGTAAAGATTATCCACAGATAGGTGCAATCTATATTAACTTGGGAAATATATATAGATCGATGGGCGATTTTAGCACAGGATTGGAATATCAAAGAAATGCGTATCGCCTTTTAAAAAATGACAGTATAAATCTCAATGAACTTTCTCAAACTGCAAAATATAATATCGTAGAAATTCAGTTTAAATTGGGACTAAAACATGAGGCTGTCAGGTTTGCACAGTCGAACCTAAAAACAACACTTCCCCGCCTGAAACCTCGACTCTTTGATTTAATCGCTTTATCATATAAAGAATCAGGAAATTTTGATCTTTCTGAGAAGAATTATTTGGAAGCAATTAAATGTTGGCAGAAATTATATGGCGAATCTAACATTGAGTTAGCAGATGAATATTTGGGATACTCATCTTTACTAATGGTACAAAATAAATTTGACAAAGCACTAATATACATAACTAAAGCAAAAGCAATAATTCTAAATTATTCGAGAGTTGAAAAGAATCCATTGTTTGCAGAGGTACAATCAAGTTTTGGAGAGTATTATCTGCAAAAGAACATGGAGGCCGGGCATATTGATGATTTTCGGACTCAAAAGAAGAAAAACCTGAAAGCAGCAATTCAGTACTATCAAAATGCTATCGTATCATTAGTCGATTCATTTTATAACAAGGATCCATTTATTGATCCTCCTTTAGAACATGTAATATCTGAAATTCAATTAGTCGGTGTCCTTAAAAAGAAAGCACTCGCAATGGATAGACTGGCAGAAATCTATCTTTCTGAGTTCGACTACGAGAATTCATACACTTATTATCTGGCTAGTTTAAATACATTAGAAAAAGCAACACAACTTATACATCGACTCCAGATTGGATTTGAAAATGAGGAAAGCAAACTTTTTCTGGCTCAAAATCAGGAATCTACTTTTTCTGATGCCATTAAAATAGCGTATAGACTTTTTAATCAGACAAAAAAACGGGAATTCATCGAGAGGGCTTTCGAGTTTTCGGAGCAGAGTAAATCATCAAATTTACTTGCATCAGTAAAAGATATGAAGGCTAAAGAATTCGGAGGAATTCCGGATTCACTGTTAAAAAAAGAGAATGATTTGAAAAGCAATATTGCAAGTTACAAATCGAAGTTGTTTGAAGAAAATCGAAGTGAGGAACCCGATCTTCAAAAGTTGAATTTATTTTCAGCTAAAATATTCGGATTAAATGAAGAGTATAATAAGCTAATTGATTCATTTGAAAAATTATATCCGAGTTATTTTGCATTCAAATACGACAATAAAGTCGCCGGTATAGGCGAGATTCAATCTAAATTAAGAGCCAGGCAAGCATTGGTTGAATACTTCGTTAATGAACCTGATCAAGAAAGTAAGAAAGGAGAAATTTATCGCTTTTTGATTACCAAAGATTCGGTGAGTTTCCACATGGAAAATATTGATACAACTTTTATTTCCAATATTCAGGTGTTGCATGATTTCTTGATCAATCCTGATTTTTTACATACCAAGAAAAAAGATTACGTAGATTATTCTATGGCAAGCTACAGATTGTATGAGAAACTTTTTAAACCACTGGAAACGAAGATTACCGGTAAAGACCTGACGATTATTCCGCACGATAAGCTTTCATATATACCTTTTGATGCCTTAATTTCTCAGTTTCCTGATACATCTAAAATGAATTTCAGAAATCTGAACTATTTGGTTCGAGATTACGCTATTAATTATAGTTATTCAGCTACTCTTTTATTCAATTACTTTAATCAAAATAGAAATATCTCCGATCGATTACTGATTTTCTCACCAAAGTATATTTCAGATGTTCCGCGTATTGATCCAGAAACATCTACTCCTCATTATTTAAGTCCGCTACCTGGAGCAAAGGATGAAGTATTAGGAATTGCCAAAACTCTGAAAAGTTATATTTTCATTGACGAAATGGCCCAGGAAAGTGATTTTAAACAAAAATCACCTGAGTTTGGAATTCTACATTTGGCTATGCATACAATAATCAACGACAGTTTGCCAATGTTTTCGAAGCTGGTTTTTTCAGAACCTAAATCTCCGTCGAATGAAGATGGATACCTGAATACTTATGAGATTTACAACATGAAATTCAATGCGAATTTGGCCGTACTGAGTGCTTGCGAAACAGGAACAGGGAAGCTTCAAAAAGGAGAAGGTGTTATGAGCATGGCACGAGGATTTATTTTTGCCGGATGCCCTTCAATTGTTATGACTTTATGGCAAGTTGAGGACAAATCGGGAGCACAGATTATGCAAGATTTTTACTACTTTTTGTCAAAAGGAAAAAGAAAGGATGTTGCTTTAAGAATGGCAAAAATTAAGCATTTAGACACATCTGATCCGCTGACCGCTCATCCGCATTACTGGCTTGGATATGTTACGATTGGAAGCTCAGAACCACTATTCACAAACAAGCATATTTATTTTATTATACTTCTGGCTGTTGTGATAATTTTTGTAGTAACTGATCTATATTTCAGAAGAAAGAGAATGAGGAAATGAGAAAAAATCCGGATTAATGGTCTCCACTCAAAATCTTGTTGTACTCCAGATCTTGCTTTATACTTTTAATCAGATATTCCTTACATTTAAATTTGCGCTTTTTGGCATACTTTTCACTCTTAAATCCCATGATTTGAGCGATATTTTTAAGCGGAACTTTTTCGAAGTATAATTGAAGAACTTTTTGGCAATCTTTTCCAAGATTTGTAAAGTGTTTCTGATACAACCGATAGCGTTCATTTAAATCAACTACTTTTTCCAGGCCATCGTCGTAAATATCCTCATTGTATTCATGATTGTCCTTAATCTTTTCCTTTTCGGTTTTCCTTTTTTCAAGTTGTTTGAGCCATAAAAACCTGCAAACCGAATAAAGATAAGTTTCAAATGAGCAATCTAAAACCAGTTCGTTCACTTTTAGTTTACGGTAAATGATAATGATTGCTTCCTGAAACATGTCGTTGGCATCATCATCGTCGCCACTGTTCTTCTTGATGAAAAAATTAATCTTGGAATAAAAATTCTTATAAATGTACTGCAAAACGATCGTATCATTTCTGAGAATTCCATTTAAAAGATCTTGGTTTGAATAATCAATCATCGCAAAAAGAATAAAACGGTTAAATGATATGAGTGCTTAACGATACATTTTAGCTCATAAAAATCAATATAAAATGTTGAAAATGCAAATAAAAATTTGCGTTATTTTTTGTGACACTTATACCATCAGCAAATGAGGTTGGGTCATTATATCGTTCTGAAACTGCATTTTGCTTTTTGTGATTCTTATTTTGGGGTAATCTTTGAACCAAATCAAATATCTTTTGTGATTTTTCCCAGAAATACTTTCAAGTTATCATCAACTAAAGGAGCCAGTTCTGAATAAACATACTGATGATATTTATTTAGCCATTCCTTCTCCTCGGTGGTTAATAAACTTATTTCTATTGAATTAATATCAATCGGGCAAAGCGTTAATGTTTCAAATTGAAGAAAGTCTCCAAATTCTGTCGATTCAGCCTTTTTACAAACCATCATATTTTCTGTTCGCAATCCATATTGCCCAGGTCTGTACAATGCAGGTTCATTGGATAGTACCATGCCTGCTTCAATAACGCGATCGTTAAACTCCTGGCGAATACTCATCGGTCCCTCATGAACGTTTAAGAAATATCCAACTCCGTGTCCTGTACCATGTCCATAATTCAATCCTTTTTGCCACATGGCCATCCGAGCCAGAATATCAAGGTGATACCCACGCGTATTGATCGGAAATTTAGCCATGGAAAGCGAAATCATACCTTTCAGCACAAGGGTAAAATCAGTCTTTTGCTGCGAGGTAAGTTCGGCTAAAGCAACGGTTCTTGTAATATCCGTGGTACCATCAAAATATTGCCCTCCTGAATCGAATAAAAGAAATCCATCTGCAGAAATGGGCAGAGCATCCTTTTCGGTGACATGAAAATGAACAATAGCTCCATGCTCTTTATAACCTACAATTGGATAAAAACTGACACCCATAAATCCTTGCTGTTTGGATCGGAAATAAGTTAGTTGATTAGCGATGATATATTCATCCATCAAAGTTTTGCCTAGATTCTCATTCAACCAATACAGGAATTCGATCATAGCCACTCCGTCTTTTCGCATGGCCTGGCGAATGTTATTAATTTCAGCATCAGTTTTAATGGCTTTCAAACGACAGGGAATAGATATGCCTTCCTGAACATCACATCCATCGGACAAATATTTTAAAATGGCCTGGCAGGTTCGGTCTGGATCAATTAAAAGTTTTGTTCCCGCCGGAAGGGTTGAAAGATGCTGTGACAAATCATTATAATTTTTAATCTCGATTCCCTCTTCTTTTAATGTATTTCTAATTTCTAACGGAAGTTTTTTATCGGAAATAAAAAGAATCGTTTTGCTCTCAGAAATGCTGGCATAGGCTAAAAATACAGGATTGAACTCCACATCATTTCCTCTGAGATTAAAAGTCCAGGCCAAATCATCAAGCGAAGTAAGAATTTGCATGTTGGCATTGGTTTTTCTTAACTCGCCACAAATCATATTAAGTTTTGTTTTCCTGTCGGTGCAAGAATATTCAAGTTGATGTTCATAAACTGCCGAATCAGGAAGCGGAGGACGATCTGGCCAAATGTCATTAAGTAAATCTCCCGTTTCTTTCATTTTTATTCCCACTTCACTCAGTGCTCGTTTTAGCGTACGAAATTGGGTTACAGAAACACACCATTCATCCATTCCGACTGAATCGCCCTGCTTCAGATTTTGCATCAGCCATTCAGCAGGTTCAGGATGCCCGGGAGTACGCATTTTAATTAGTTGGATGGTTGTCCCTTTTAGCTGGTCTTCGGCTTGAAGAAAATAACGGGAATCAGTCCACAGTGCAGCTTTTTGATGAGTAACAATCACCATTCCGGCCGAGCCGGTGAATCCGGAAATAAACGATCGTGTTTGCCAGTGTTCAGTTAAATATTCGCTCAAATGAGGATCGGTTCCATTAATCAAAAAGGCATCGATGCCTGTGGCTTGCATTTTGGAACGTAAGTAGGAAATCCTTTTATTAATATTCTCCTTCACGGCTGATCAGTTTTTTGATGATGTTTTTCATTGAAACGGATGGCAATTCGCTGAAATCGATATTTTCAGGCCTGATAAATTCAAATGATGCGATATCATCCATAGCTTTCATTTGATTCAACTGGTCGGTTTGAGCCAGAAATGCGAGGTCGAGCGTGTAAACAGAGTAGCCAGAGAACACATACTCGTTCGGAAATGAGCAGAAATATTGCAGTGAGTGAATTGAAATACCCAATTCTTCCTGAATTTCACGAACTGCGGCCGATTCAGCTGTTTCTTGCGGATCGACAAACCCTCCGGGCAAATCGAGCTTTCCAATATGCGGGTCAATGGCACGGCGAGTCAGTAAAAGTTCTCCTTCCATGTTGAAAAGAAGAACAGCAACAGCTGACGAAGCATTCACATAATAATTGAATGAACAGTCGGAACATTTAAATGAGCGAGTGCCTGTTGATGGGAAATTGGATGACCCGCATCGCGGACAAAACTTCAATACATTAACCGGATGACTAGATGAATACATAAACGGATTGACGATTTGATTATATTACTATTTACTACTAATCAATTGACTAATGAGATTGTAAATAGTAAATCGTTCTGTAGTAAATTTTACTTGGTAATTCCCTGTGCTTTCATCCACTGGCCAAACAGTTCCGGCCATTGATCAACCGGCAGGTTCTTTTTGTTCATACCGAAACCATGTCCTCCCTGGCGGAAAATATGCATTTCGGCCGGAATCTTATATTTCTTCAATGCAAGGTAGAACTCTACTGAGTTGCGTGGCGGAACACCACTATCATCGTCGGCCAGAACCATAAATGTTGGTGGTGTTTGCGCAGTCACTTGTTTTTCATTGGAATAGCGTTCAACTAATTCCCATTTATTTCCAGCTCCAATCAGGTTGTTGCGCGAACCCATGTGTCCGAATTCTTCATCAAATGTGATGACCGGATAAAGCAATAACATGAAATCGGGACGACAACTAAATTTCTCAACGGGATCGACCGAATCAGATTTGCCAAGATCAAATTTTGTTCCGGCAGTTGAAGCCAAATGTCCGCCAGCCGATGAACCGGCAATCCCAACTTTAGATGGATTGATGCCCCATTCAGCAGCTTTTTGGCGTACTATGCGCATACATCGCTGGGCATCTTTTAATGGTATTTCATGATGTCCGTAGGGTAACCGATATTTAAGTACAATTCCGGCAACACCCCTGGCGGCAAGCCATTCAGCCATTTGGTAGCCTTCATGGTCCATAGCCTCAATCATGTATCCGCCTCCCGGACAAATAACTATTGCTGCACCAGTATTAATTTCCTTTTTGGGCAGATAAACAAACATTTCGGCTTCCGAAACATTTCTCACTCGCTTGCCTTCAAATGTTTCTTCGGGAAGAGTCATTCCATTACTATCAGGAGCCCCGTCCGGCCATACTTTGAGTTTAAAATCCTGTGCCATTGCTGAAAAACTTATGATGACCGATACTAAAATTGCAATTGTTTTTTTCATTGTTTATTCTGATTTAGCGCCAACAAAATAATGGTCTTTACTGGCAAATAAAACATTAAATGTGGTTAATGATCCGTAAATGCGCGTAATGTATTGCTGAAGATTTACTTTTTCTTCGTCTGAAAGAACCGGATGACTGTTAATATTCTGCTCTAGAACTCTGAGTCGGTCGCGAACCATCACTATTTTATGAAAGAAGCTTTCAATCGGGATTTCTTTGGGTTTCAAAGTCTGATTTCCAGGTTGGAGAATTATATTTCCACCAGCCCATTTATCTCCCATTGGCACTATTTCCTGCAGTGCACTCTGTTCTTCCAAAACATACCGAAGTACTTTTTCAATCTCCGATAAAGTAAGCGAGTTTCTTGGCTTATCTTCAACCGATTCAATTACTTCAAGATCATCATTTCGTTTGGTAATCTCAATTTTCCCTCCCCTTTCGAAAAAGATTTCATAAGAGGTTATTTTGTTTTTGCTGATAATTCCTTCTCCATATCTTGGATGCTCAACGCGGGTTCCAACGGCCAGTTCTTCCATTTTGTGCAGTTTTATTAGGTTTTAAAGGGTTCTAAAAATACAAATTTATGCTGTACCAGTTGGAGATGTATTAAAATTTTGTCGGCGTGCTGAGTTAAGGTAGATTGAATCTAAAATCATTTATTTTTGCGCTATGTTTTTGACGTTGTTAATAAAAGGAATTGTTATTGGATTCTTGGTTTCTATTCCGCTGGGGCCCATTGGAGTGCTTGTTATTCAGCGCACAGTGAATAAAAGTCGGGTCGCGGGATTGATGTCAGGAATGGGAGCTGCATTGTCAGACACCTTGTATGCTGTGATTGCCGGATTTAGTCTTACGTTTATAATCGACTTTATCAGGGCAAACGAAATCTTGTTTCAAGCTATTGGAGCGCTGGTTGTTTTGGCATTGGGTATCCATATTTTCTTTAAAAATCCTGTCACCGATTTGCGACGAAACCGATTACGTGGCAACACTCATTTTAAAGATATCATCTCATCTTTTTTGGTCACTTTCTCAAATCCGCTGACAGTTTTTGTTTTTCTTGCTGTTTTCACAAGTTCGGGTGTTGCCATAAGTCTTGAACAACCTTACCACTCATTTTTTGTAATCTTCGGAATTTTTATGGGAGCATTTATCTGGTGGTTTTCGTTGTCAGGAATAGTGAGCCTGTTCAGACACCGGATAAATCTCCGGATACTTTGGTGGATTAATAAAACCGCAGGAGTTCTGATTGTACTTTTTGTCTTGATTACTGTAATCGTAGTGGTTCAAAAGGGTTTGAATCTTGCCTAAAGATTTCAGTCATTCTATCAATGAAATATTTTGGTGCTGAAATTGGTTTATTGGTAACCGAATTCATGAATGCCAGTACAGTTTCTCCGAAATTAATCAGTTCACCCTTTTCGTTATAAATTTCAGTTCTAATCGGAAACTTTACTTTGGGAATAGTTTCAATGATGGTTTTTACTGTCAGTAAATCGTCGTAATAAGCTGGTTTCAGATAATTGATTTTTAGGCTTCGTGCCGGAAGTATAATATTCATTTCTTCCATTTTTCGATACGTAAACCCGAGGTCCCGAATCATTTCCGTTCGGCCTATTTCGTAATAACGGGCGTAATTGCCATAATAAACAACCCCCATTTGATCAGTATCCTGATAATAAACCCTGATTTTTGTCTCTGTTACAATCATGATTTTAGAAGATAGCGTGTTTATTTAAACGGCGAATTTGGTTCCTTGGCCATATGGTTATATGTAAGTTTATCGATGAGAGAAGGGAAAAATTTACTAAGAAAAACAGTAAGTTTACCTTCAACAAAAGTTAATATGAGTTCTCTTTTTCGTTTTTCAATCGCTTTTACAATGTAATGGGCGCATTCCTCAGCCGACATCATTTTGTTCTCATCACGGGGAGTTTCACCTTGCTGCGATCCATCTCCAGTTAAAGCGACTTTACGAACTTCTGATGCTGTAAATCCGGGCGCAGCAACCAAAACATGAAGACCTTTTTTCATATTTTCAATCCGAACTGTATCTAAAAACCCACGTATGGCAAACTTTGAAGCTGAATAGCCTGTTCTCCCCGGAAGTCCAACATATCCAGCAATAGAGATCACTCCAACCAGACTACCTTTTGATTGTAGTAAATAAGGCAAAGCATATTTGCTGCAATAAACTGTTCCATAGAAATTCACATCCATTAATTGCTTAATCACCTTTATTTCAACCTCCTCAAAAAGAGCACGCATCGAAATACCTGCGTTATTAATAAGAACATCAATTCTTCCAAATCTTTTTACTGTTGCATCAATCAACTGTTTACAGTCTTCTTCGTTTGCAACATCAGTTTTTGTTATTAAAATTTCGGCTTCCGAGAGTTCACATTTTAATTGATCCAGAAGTTCGGTACGCCTTGCACCAAGAGAAAGCGAGGCTCCTTTGGCCGCATACTCAACGGCCAAAGCTCTTCCTATGCCCGAAGATGCCCCGGTGATAATCACTACCTTATTTTTCACTTGCTAATATTTTTGAATTTGATAAGCAAAATTAGCTTAATTTCCGAAGGCTTGAGTTTAGAAAACTAACAATTCAATGTTTATAAAATATTCGCTAATTACACGATAAAATGCATAAACAGTTTGCAAAAATAAAAATAGCGTTTACCTTTGCATCCGCTTTTGAAAAACAAAAGCAGATAAGGATGACTCAGTAGCTCAGCAGGTAGAG
>CAYRBM010000029.1:0-40677 GCA_964422425.1 uncultured Odoribacter sp. | reverse complement strand
ATCAATTGTGTCTTATAAATCACTTTGGATAATGTTTTACTTGTGATAAGATAGCTTATCACGACTTGTGATAAGCTATCGGTTGATATTGATTTGTTCACCGATGCAGAATATGGTTCCGTTGATTTTTCAGCCATTGATCGGTATTTAGACAAAACCTTTCCGTATATCGACAGCACAAATAAAGGAATTGTAGGCATGGGGAAATCCTACTTTGTTGGAGAATCGGCACACCAATGCGTTAAACTGGATTTGTTTTACACCGATTGTTTTATTCGACCTCTTCTAACCATTGACGGAATTCGGTTAGCTGATCCGGAAGAAATTACGGCTATGAAGATAGATGTTATTGCCCGCGGTGGGCGTAAAAAAGATTTTTGGGACATCCACGAACTTCTGGAAACCGTTACCATTGGGCAAATGCTCAAAATACATCAGGAACGCTACCCCTATTCACACGACCGAGACGAAATAATTAAGCAACTTGCTCAATTTAAAGATGCTGACAATGACTTTGATCCTATCTGTTTGAAACACAAATATTGGGAACTGATCAAATTGGATATTCATGAAAAGTTGGAAGACTTCAGGAAAGTGAATCACGGATAATAATACCATCAAAACTTAAATGGCCTATGCTCCTTTCAGCACTCATTGTTGACGACGAAAAGAATGGACGTGAAAACCTCGCCGGACTGATTCGGTCGCATTGCCCGCAAATAAAAGTGGTGGCCGAGGCTGCGTCGGTTGAACGGGCTATTTCGGCCATTCAGGAACATCAGCCGCAACTGATTTTTCTGGACATTGAAATGCCGGGAGGAAACGGATTCCAGTTGCTCGAACATTTCAAAGACTTTCCGTTCGAGGTCATTTTCGTGACGGCTTACGACAATTATGCCATCCGGGCCATCCGCTTTTCGGCCAGCGATTACATTCTGAAACCCATCAACCTGCATGAACTGAAAGCCGCCATAGATAAAGTGAGCGAGCGCATTCGCAACCGAAGCGAAAACGAACGGATCCGGCAACTTTACCTCAACACCATGCACCCGGCCAACCCCAAAATCGGTCTTCCAACCGGCGAGCGAGTGGAATTTGTAGAAGTGAAATCCATTGTTCGCTGCCAGGGCGAAAGCAATTACACGCACATTTATTTCGCCGACCGTAAACCAATTCTCACGGCCAAATCGCTCATCGAATTCGAAGAATTACTGGCCGAATACGGATTTGTCAGGGTTCACAAAACGCATGTGGTTAACCTGAATCACGTGACTTCGTTCACCAAAAATGACGGAGGAGTGCTGTATTTGTCAAATGGCGATTCGGTGGCCATTTCACGCCGGAGAAAAGAGGTCACCCTGGCGCAGCTAAAAACAGTGCTGAACTATTCGTGATAATCTTGTCTTCAAACAAGTCTCATCTTAGCAGTCTGTAACCAATAAGGTAATTGTTGTAATGGCTTGGATTTCTCTTATGTAACTATATTTTTTTTAGACTTGCTCCATTCCGTCCGAAAAAAGATTCCTGACGTGAAAAACATTTCCACGCGGACGGTTACTGCTTCATCTTTTCTACCCAGGGTTCCGTTTCACTCCACCCTGGGTTATTGATATTATACCCTTTCAGGGTAAAACAACTGCCTCAACCATATTCTTCAGTTATTTAAATACAGGCTGAATTTTTTAAGCTGAGGAACTAATACTGAATTAAGTTTTAAACCTTATTTTTTTTACTCAACCTTAGTAGAAATTATAGGCAAGCGATCATTTAACCTTATTAACTGTCCCTATTGCAGTTGCCGCCTGACCAATTTACATAGAACCCAAGTTAACTGCTAATTAGTTGAACGATACCTGCCTTTAATCGCGTTCAACTGATCGACAAAATCCTTGATGGGTGCAAGTTTTGGATCATTCCGGCTAAACCGGATGGTGTGTGTTTGCGAGCCGCTTTTGTAGCTGATCCAGTCGTCGCAACCATCTACACACACATTGCAGCTGTTCAATTCCAGCTTTTTCAGCTCATTGAAATCGAGTTTCCCAAGCAATTCGTTGAGTTCAACGGCAGTCAGTTGTCCGGATTTACTCACCGTCGAATTCGTGGTACTGCAATTTTTGTAATCCACATATTTCACGCGGGTATCGCTGATGGTTAGTGTATCGTTCTGCGAACACCATCCACAGACTGTTCCGGTTTTAATCAACACATCAGCTCCAGTCTCTGTGCCTTCAATAAAATGATACGTACACGAAAGACCAAACACAATAAATGCTGCAACAAACAAAATTCTCCTGATCATACCCGATTTTGTCAAAATTGAAGTACCAATATAGCATCTTTTTAAATTTAACCCATTCCCTGATGGGTCACTTCCTGCTTTCTACCCATTTTTCAGGCTAACAAACTAACTTTTTTACAGCAAATCAAAACAGTTATAATAAAAGACTGTTATATCCTAAAATCATTTTCTGCGAATACTGTCAGAAATGACCTGGATTAGTAGCTGTTTAATCATGCGAAAGTCAACTTGTTAACCTGATTACAAACTTAAACGAAAAAAAATGCACGGACCAGCTGTTAAACTTGGCGCAGACAATGCCGCCGCTAAAAAATCGAAACTGGGTGTTATCCTGTTTTATGCCTACACTTTAGTATATGCCGGATTTGTCGTCATCGGACTTGTGAAGCCAGAACTTCTGAGTTTGCATATTTTGCGCGAATTGAATCTATCCATCATCTATGGTTTTGGACTTATCATACTGGCGATCGTCATGGGCTTTATTTACAACGCCCAATGTACCCGAATGGAAATTAAAATGAACAAAAAGCAAGGAGAGAAAATATGATTTATAATGTTTCAGGCTGGGCCATAACCATATTTCTCACCTTCGTAGCCGTTGTATTGGGACTTTCGTTCTATTTCGCCGGAAAAACAAAATCGGCCAAAGGCTACTATGCTGCCGGAGGGCATATTCACTGGGGGATCAACGGTATCGCATTTGCAGGTGATTATCTGTCGGCTGCATCGTTTTTGGGCATTTGCGGTATGATCGCCTACTCGGGATACGATGGATTCCTATATTCCATTGGTTATCTGGCAGGTTGGATAGTCGCTTTATTTTTAGTTGCTGAACCGTTGAAACGATTGGGCAAATACACCTTCACCGACGCTCTGGATGCCAGATTCAACTCCAAATCGATTAAACTAACGGCCGCTATCAGTACATTGGTGGTTTCCATTTTTTACTTAATTCCCCAGATGATCGGCGCGGGCGATCTTATCGTTCCCCTACTCGGATTGCCTTATTGGTCGGGAGTTTTAATCGTTGGCTCTATTGTTATTTTTATTGTTGCCACCGCAGGAATGGCTTCCACCACCTATGTTCAGTTTATCAAAGGAGCATTGCTCATCGTTTTCTCTACCATTCTAACCATCTATATTTTAAACAACGGACTGAATCTGAATCCGGGGGATGACTACCACAAATTCATCAAGATTGAAGCCAGTTTGGAAGGAAAGAAAGTTACAGGAACAACTGATTCAACCTACACATTTGTTGACGCTCATACGGTAGATCACAAATTCACTTTTGTCAGGTTGGAAAAAAATGGTATTCAACACTGGTTTAAACTTTCCAAAGACTCAGCATCGCTCGACGAAATGCTTTCGGTTACCACTCTTGAAGACGACACCAAATTGTACAATGGAGAGCCACAGGAAGCTGCCAAATTTTATCAGGTCGGCCACATGTCGAAAATCATTGTCGACGGCAAAGAAGTTGACAAAACCGGACCATTGGGCCCATTTGAATTTCTGGCGACACTGGAAAACAGCGAACTGGTCAGGTTTACAAAGAAGGAAATCCCTGAAGCAAAAACGACAGTTTGGTTTCAAACCCCGACATCGGGCAAAGACATGCTAAGTCCGGGATTACTGCTAAAAATAACATCAAAAACAGGAGCAACAATCTGGGATAAACTCAACTTTTTTTCGCTGATGCTTGCCTTGTTTTTGGGAACTTCGGCTTTGCCGCATATCCTGATCAGATATTATACCGTTTCCAGTCAAAGAGCCGCCCGAAAATCGACCATTGTTGCCATTGCTGCAATCGGATTCTTTTACATACTGACGTTGTATATGGGTCTGGGCGCGGCAGTCAATGGGGTGCTTGATGTTGAAAGCAGTAACATGTCGGGACCGTTATTGGCCAAATATTTTGGAGTGGGCTTATTCTCGATTATTTCAGCTATTGCCTTTGCAACGGTTTTGGGCACTGTTGCTGGGCTAATTGTGGCCTCATCAGGAGCCATTGCGCATGATTTCATGGATAAGTTTCTGAACATGCACATGAGCGACAAAAAGAAAGTACGTGCAGGAAAACTGGCCGCTTTTGGAGTGGGCCTTTTTGCTATCATTCTTGGCATATTGTTTAAAGGAATGAATGTTTCCTTTTTGGTTGGATTGGCTTTCGCGGTAGCAGCATCGGCAAATTTACCTTCCATCTTATTTTTGCTTTTCTGGGAGAAAACCACTGCAAAAGGTATTTCCTGGTCGATTATGACTGGTATTTTATCGTCGGTGTTTATTATTCTTCTTTCACCGGCCATGTACGAAAGATATGGCCTGGCTAAAAACCTGGCCCCAATACCGTTGGACAATCCGGGCATCATTTCTATTCCGCTGGCAACGCTTGTGCTGGTTATTGTGTCGCTGTTAACCCAGAAAGACAACATAAACAAAGTTGAGAACTATCACCACAGCAGGTAGTTTTTAGCGAAGCCATTTTGCAAATCGGCATCAAAAAAATAAGAAAGGGATGAGTTACTTCATCCCTTTCTTATTGGATAGCAATGTTGTGCATTTATTGCGCAAAACGCCCCGTCTTTTTATGCTCAGGCCTACTTTTTCAAGTATGGCCCTTTTTCGTTCCACTTCACCTCCACATTCGACAGATACCAGGTTTTTCCGTTGTCACTATTCCCCTGGTAGAAAAGATAGGTTTTGCCGTTCACATCCTTGAAAATGTGCGGATGCCCCGATTCGCTGTAATTCCATGTTCCGGGATCACCGTTGGTCAGGAATGGTTTGTTCGATAACCGTTCCCATTTTACGCCATCGCTACTTTTGGCCACGCCCACCTGCTGCGGTTTATTGTTATAGGCACCCGCATAAAACATATACAGCCATTCGCCCATTTGAACGATCGATGCGCCTTCAATACATTCACCTTCCCAAGGATATTCAGGTTTCAGGATTGGTCCGTTACCCAACTGTGTCCAGTCTTCGCGATTAAATGAAGTGTTTGCAGGCGCCGAAGCCACGCCCTGAATCTGGATTTTGTAATCAGCATCGCGGGTGGCGAAGAAAAGCAAATAACGATCGTTAAACTTAAAAACTTCGGCATCGATCGCCCGGCCGCAGTTCCAGTCGCCGGTTGGTCGAAAAATCGGGTTAGTTGGGTTTCTCCTGAAACGAATTCCGTCGTCGGAAACGGCATGGCAAATGGCATCGTTTTTCCCGTTTCCGTAGGTTTGATAAAATAAATTCACCTTACCATCGACAACCAAAGCGCCCGGTGCACACAAACCTTTCTGCTCGTAGTCGCCTTCAGGAACAATTTCGCCTACTTTCTTCCAGTTAGTCAGGTCGCGGCTTTCGGCAATGCCAATCCCCCACCCTTTCACCGGGTTCGACTGATTTTTGTACGGCGGAATGGAATAATACATCAGGTATCGTCCCTGAAAATGAATCACGTGCGGATCTTTTGAAAATGGAATCCCATTGCGCGATGTGTCGCCAAAATACATTTTCGGGTTTTTTACCTGGGCTGCTACTGAAAATGCCAGGCTGCATAAAGCCAATAGGAAAATAACTGATCGGAATTTCATGGTTGCTTTTTTAGGTTGGGTTAACCAGACAAAAGTAAAAAAACTTGCATCGAAACACGCGGATACCTCAATCTGCGCCGTATTTTTGTTAAAGTTTGTACCTATTGAAAATGAAAATTGCCTTGCGCGATTTGTCGAAATACATCAACGCCTGAAAGGCGGTGAAAACTATTGTTTCCGATTTCAGTAAAAACTTAAAAAACTAAACTATGTACCGAATTTTTGTTCTTCTCATCCTTTGCATTTCAGGCCAGCTGGCCGCCCAACAAATCGTTCCGCTATACCCCGGGAAAATCCCCAACAGCACAGGTTACCCGATGAAAGAAGTCAGGATAGAAAAAGACGGGCAATTCCTGGGATACCGCAATATCTCGCAGCCCACTTTAAACATTTATTTGCCAGAAAAGAGCAAGGCGACGGGCGCCGCTGTCATTATTTGTCCGGGCGGAGGCTACGGCATGGAAAGCTACTTGCTGGAAGGAACCAACATTGCCGAGGCTTATCAAAAACGCGGAATTGCCGCTTTTATCCTGAAATACCGGCTTCCGTCTGATTCCATCATGCCCGACAAATCCGTCGGTCCGCTTCAGGATGCCCAGCAGGCCATTAAAACGGTGCGCAAAAAAGCAGCTGAATGGGGCATCAATCCGACAAAAATCGGAATTATGGGATTTTCGGCCGGAGGTCATTTGGCCGCAACCGCCGGAACGCATTTTGGGAAATCAAACATTCCAAATCCTGAAAACACCAGTCTTCGTCCCGATTTTCTGATCCTGATTTATCCGGTCATCAGCATGAAAGATGGCCTGACACACGGAGGTTCGCGCAACAATTTACTGGGAAAAACGCCAACAGATGAACAGATTACAAGCTTCTCGAACGAACTTCAGGTGAACGCACAAACCCCTCCCACCTGGCTAACGCACACCGGCGACGATACCGTGGTCCCCGTTGAGAATAGCATTCGCTTTTATCAGGAGTTAATCCGCAACAAGGTTCCGGCAGAAATGCACTTGTACCCCAAAGGAAATCACGGTTTTATCCTGTATTTGAATCCGGACGAATGGATGGCACCCTTATTTGAATGGATGAAGAAAAGCGGAATTACGCAGTAAAGGCAGGCTGTTTAAATAAATTGATCCAACTTTCCAGGAAAGTCTTCATGATAAATAAAAACCGGGGGAAATAATCAAACGTCTTATGACTCTGCATTCTGAACATCTTCTTCTTCAGGATGAGCAAAACGCCCGAGAAGCTCCACAACAAAGTTGCGAATGGCTTCGGCATTTTTTGCCATAACACTGGTCACACCAAATTGAAGGATGGCTCCGAGCAATTTCATGAATACACTGCTCTTGGAACTGACCATCATTTTTTTGGTCAGGTAGCCGGTTAAAATGGAAACAACGGTCTCGAAGAGGGTATTTTTAACCTCAACTGATTCGGTAAGTTCCTTTACCGTATTTTTAAACAAATTGGCAGGTTTAAGACTTTCATAGGTCAGCTTAAACTGATCTTTCAGTATCTTTCCTTCTTCTGCCTGTCGAATTTCGAGCAGGCGGATAGATTCTTTTAGCATTTCAGAAGCATCAGGTTTTGCCATAATCTTATTCCAGTACTTGATTGATGATGGAGTTATTGACAGGTTTTTTAATAAATTGTTTCCTGAAGATGACTGCGATTAACGCAAGAAGAGCATAAAAACCGGAAACAACAAAAAAACCATAATAGGATTTTCCCAACAGGTCGCCCAGCCAAAGTGCTACTCCAATGTTTAAAATAAGAAAGAACAATACGGCAAAAATCAGAACAACTAACCAGGATACCAGTGTCGAAGTCACATCTGCTGACTTGTCCAGTGTTTTCAGCTTTAGTAGTTCCAGTGTTGTTTTGCCGTATTGTTCACCTTTTTCAATCAGTGACTCAATTAAATTTGTCTGATCTTCCATGTTTGTTTTTTAGGAAATACAATTTTTGAGATTTTAGGATGTCCCTTTCAAAACGATTAATGTTACAAACCTGAATCACTAAATTTTGACTTCTTCAGCAGCCTCTGTGGCTGATGCATGGGCGCCATTCATTTTTTTAGTCAGATCATCCATCAGACCATTGAATTTGTCTTTCATTTCATCCATGTAGTCTTCACCTTTTTTGACAATCTTCCTACGTGTTTCTGTCCCTTTATCAGGGGCAAACAAGATTCCGAGAAGAGCTCCGGCGGCCACGCCTGCCAGAACACCAAGCAAAACTTTTCCTGAACTCATAACTTTAAATTTTAATTGTTTATGACTATCAACGCACTGAAGTTCCATTTTTTCAATGAAACGAATGCTCAATGAAAATTAACAAAAATCGTCTTAAAATCAAAGAATTTAAGGTCCGATATTTCATCAACACATCATTAATTTAAAAGTTTAACGATTTGAAGTTTAAAAAAATTATAAACTCAGTATTTGTTTGCTCACTTTTTCCTTTTGAATCTGCGCATCACTTTATCCTGAACATGTTCCTGTTCGCTGTAATTCACTTCTTCGCCCAGCAAAAACCCGTATGGTTTAAGCGATTCAATGTTGTCGCACACCACTTTGGCCATTCCGGTAAGCGGCAGCGAAAGAATCATGCCCGGAATTCCCCAAATCAACGAGCTGGCAATGAGCACAACCATAGCGGTTAACGGATTGATGCTCACACTACTGCCTACAACATACGGAGTAATGAAGTTATTGTCGAGAAACTGAACCACGATACAAACTGCTGCCACTCCAATGGTGTAGCCAATGGCATCTTTGGTCAAAAAAGCCATCAGAATGGGCAAGGCGCTGCCAATGAGCACCCCTATGTACGGAATAATGTTCAGCATAGAAATAAGCACCCCAAAAAGTATAGCGTGGGGCAAGCCCAATAACAGGAAGCCTGTGGAATTCAAAACAGAAAGAATCATTACATCCAGAAATATGCCCATCACGTATTTCTGCGAAACTTTTGATACCTGCTTCACAACCATCAGGGTATGTTCATTTTTATCTTCATGCGTAATAAGTCTCACAAATTCTTTAAACTTATCCTGATACAAGGTCAAAAAGAAAATATAAATAGGGATAAGCGCAAAGCTGGCTACAAATGAAGTAGTTGCAGAGAATAAACCTAAAACCAGCACCCCGCCCGTACTTGCATTTTCCTGTATTTTGGTGGTAATCCAGGCCTTTTGCTCAATCTTGCTGATATGAAATGTTTCGGTAATAAAATCCTGAAGGGTTTCCCACTTTACCATAAGCGATTGCTGAAGTACCGGCCAGTCGTTTACAAAACTTGCAATCTGGGCAATAAAGAAATAAAGCATCGCCCCAAAAACAGCAATGGCAAGAATAATACTGACCAGAATAGCCAGTATTTTGGGAAAATGCCATTGCTCAAGTTTGCGCGAAACCGGCATGAGCAAAAAAGTAAAAAAAATGGCAATAGTGAATGGGATTAATATATTTTTTGCCAAAACCAGAAAAGCAATAATTAAACCCGCCAATAAAAGTTTTACAGTTGCCTTGTAATAAAATGGTTGTTCAGAGGCTGTCATGGCGCTAATTTTTTAGAGCCTTAAATTTAACGCTTTCTTTCGTAACAAAGCTTCCAGAAAATAATAATCGGCGTAGTTGAGCGGAACATCAATTTCGGCACCGTGCGGAATGCTGCCCACCGAGTGCATCAGCAGAAAATTGCCGTTCTCGCCCACTTTGGCCCGATATGCCGGACTGGCCAAACTGGCCATAATTTTGTCGGCCCAGTCTTTATAATATTCGTCATTCTCATACGACGAAAGTTCGTAAAGCGCTGAAGCCATGATCGCTGCTGCCGAAGCATCGCGTGGTTCATCCGGAATTTTGGGTGCATCAAAATCCCAGTAGGGAACGAAATCTGCGGGAAAGTTTTTATGACTTTTCACAAAGTTGAAAGCTTTTTGTGCCTGTTGCAGATACTTCGGATCGCGTGTTTCGCGGTAAGCCACAGTAAATCCGTAAATTCCCCAGGCCTGTCCCCTCGCCCACGACGATTCGTGCGCATAACCCTGTGCCGTGTGCTTGTTCCGAACCGAGCCATCTTTCAGGCTGTAATCCACCACATGGTAGCAACTGTAGTCGGGACGATAATGATTTTCGATGGTTTTATCGGCATGACTGACCGCAATTTTATAGAACGATGAATCGCCGGTTAGTTTGGTGGCATTGAACAGCAGTTCGAGGTTCATCATGTTGTCGATAATTACCGGGCATTCCCAGCCGCGCTCGCTTTGCCAGCCTTTGTCCACATTCCACGATTGTGTAATTCCGGCCACCGGATGAAACCGTGTGGACAGCGATTTGGCCGCCTGAATGATCACATCTTTATACGCTTGTTCGCCCAGCCGGAACCCGTTTCCAAAGCTGCACTGAATCATGAAACCGACATCGTGATGCCAGGTCAGGTATTTCACCGAATCGATGGCCTGCGTGTATTTCCGGGCAAAAGTTCGCCATGCGGTGTCGCCGGTGAGCTCGAACATGTACCACATAGAACCGGGATAAAAGCCGCTCGTCCAGTCTTCCATTTTGATGTACTTGATCTTGCCGTTGGCTACAGTTCTTGGATTCAGCACTTTGCCCGATTGCTCAATGGCATCCACCTGCAATTTTTGCTGGGCAACAGCGAACTGCGTGTTTTCTTCCACAAAATCGGGAGTTGATTTTGTTTGAGTATTACAATTTGTAAAAACAAACAATGCCAAAAAGAAGGCAATAAAAAAGGTTGATTGTTTCATTGTTTTATGTGTTGATTGTTTATAATTCAGGATTGTTTCGGAATCAATGTTGCATCTTATTTTCCTTCGAAAGATCGGCATTTTTGAAATACTTTTTAAGGGTGTATTCGGGTTGCCAATTATCGGGTGTTTGTTTTAGCTTCTGATAATCGTATTCGAGTGGCAAAATGGTTTTGGGGTGCAAATTGGAAGTATCGCCGGCTGCTTCGTGCCACGTCTCCATCAATCCACTCAATTCTTTGAGTTTTTCCTGATGCTCGGGAGCATTTGCCAGATTGCTGATTTCCAACGGATCAGCCTTCAGGTTAAACAACTGTGTATAATTTCGCTGCGGGTACCAGATCATCTTCCAATCATCGGTTCGAACTGCCCTGACCGTATTTCGATAGGCAGTATAAAGTGAAGAGCGAACGGCATTTTGTTTTCCGCTGATAACCGAAACCAGACTTTGACCATCGACCTTTTCCGGAGCAGGGATGCCACACAATCGGGCAAGCGTCGGATACAAATCGAACAGATACACCATAGCCTGACGAAACTGCCCTTTTGGAACTCCGGGACCCTTAATAATCAGCGGTACTTTCATGCTGTGCTCGTACAAACTTTGCTTTCCGAGCAGGCCGTGATTTCCAATGGCCAGCCCATTATCAGCCGCATAAACGATGATCGTATTTTCATACAAACCTTTGGATTTCAACATCGAAATAATATCGCCAATCCGGTTATCCAAATGGGTAATCAGGGCATAATAATCAGACAACGATTGCTGAATGATTTCGGGAGTTCGCGGCCAGGGAGCCAAATGTTCGTCGCGCACCGAGAAATCGTCGAAAACAAACGGATGCAATGCTTTGAAATTTCCGGGCAGCGGAACGGTTCCATCCGGGTAAGTTCCGATGTAGTCTTTTCGGGGCGAACGCGGATCGTGAGGCGCAGTGAACGCCACATAGCAGAAGAACGGATTTTTCTGATCCGACACTGAATAGTTTTCCAGGAATCGAATGGCTGCATCGGCATACAAATCAGTAGAATAGCCTTTTTTTTCAGGTTTGGTTAGTTTCCCGTTTTCCAGGCGTTGACAAGGCACCAAATAGTGATCACTCATTCCGCCTAAAAAAACATTTTCGGCTTCCTGAAACGATGCTTCGAACGCCGAAGCTTCGTTATGCCACTTCCCCGTTGCAAAAGTTCTGTATCCTTGTTTGGCAAAGTACGTCGGCATGGTTTCAACACCTGCAAGTTTATCGTACACATGAAACAGACTTTTACCGCTCAGCAACATCGCCCGGCTCGGTGCGCAAATCGCCCCATGAGGCCCGCCCATCACATAACCGTTACTGAAACGCACGCCATTGGCAGCCAGCTGATCGATGTTCGGGGTGCGGATATAGGAATTGCCTGAACACCCCAACGCATCGGCCCGCTGATCGTCGGCAAACAAAATAAGTACATTGGGTTGCTTCGGTTTTGCTGCAGTAACTTCCGGAATAAAACCGGGGAGAATACCGATTCCAACCATCACGGTGGAAGCTGAAATTCTTTTTAATTGCATAAACGTTGTTTTTGCGTTTTCTACTTAGTTTTTCACCGAAACCACTAACTGTTCGCCGCCGCTTAATTTAACCTGAATGCCTTCCAGCAGTTGTTTCCCGGTATATTTTCCTGAAAGTTTCCGGTTGGAAGAAACTACCGAATAACTCTTTTCGGGCTGAACGGTAAACCACTCGGGAAACTGGTTGATGCGCGGATAATCGATGGGCAAACCCATGTTCACTTTGTGACGTTGAGAATCAAACTTTAGCTTCCCTGCCCAATCTTTTTCGGCATTCAACACCCAGCAAATTTCATCACCGGTTTTTTCGGCTCCTAAAACCACATCGCTGCGCCAGGGTGAAACAGTGGCTCCCTGCGTTTTCATCAGGCTGTACATGATGGCGGTGCGGGCAAAATTGCCGTCGCCATGCCAGGCTCCAATTATCCCATCCTCGCGCTGCATGGCAAACATCACCTTCATTTCGCTGTCGATCCATGCTTTCAGATCGGCGTTGGGTTCGCGGTTATACAGATTAATACCCCCTTCAATGGCATCGGCGTATCCGTCGTGGCTCTTTCCTTCCCACGGAAAATTGCGGTACTTTTCGTTCAGGTTTTTCAGCATCGACAAAAACGATTCGCGGTATTTTTCGGTGCTGTCGATCAGATACACCGAATAAAAGGCGTCGAAAACATAGCCCCAGTTGTCGGAAATACCGTTGTCCACCACTTCGCCGGTTTGTGCATTCACCCCGTTGTAAAACAAGCCATCTTCGTTTCGGCCTATTTCAAGAATCCGGTCGAGCAAGCGGTGTAATGGTTCCTGGTATTGCTTCTTTTTCTCCGGATTCACAAAACTTAGGGTCACGTATAATTCGCTCAGTCCGCCAATGATTTCGCAGCCGTGATCACGCAAACGCAGGTATTTCAGCTTGTCCAGATCGCGTTCGCCCAGCATATAATAATCGCCAATGCGAACAGCCCAATCCAGAAAGTCTTTTCGGCCGGTCATCCAGTAATTACGCACCAGTGTTTGCAGCATGTCGCCGTTCACTTCTTCCGAAGCTACTTTGTAACCGCCCAATTGGTCGATATCCTTGAACAAGGTGTAATATTTGGGCATATCGTTCAGGATTTCAGTCATGCGGTCGCTCCAGGGCGATGCACCAATGTATTCGCAAAGTGGCAGAATACCGTCTTTCATGTATTCGGCCGAGCCAAAAATCACCCAGTTCATATCGGGTTTTTCGGTATTGAACCCTTTTTTAGAAAACGACCAGGTATCCGGAAGCGATTTCACCCTTGAAGTCAGTTTGCGCTCGGTGTTGAGCATTTCGAGCATTTTTCCCCCGTATAAATCCTGATCGAGCAGATAGGTGGTCAGCACCATGAACGACCAGTTATCGGCGGCCGAATTGTGCGGTTCCCAAATGTCTTTCGCCTTGTCGAGGTTCGTGGGAATTAAGCCCGTGACAGGGTCGGTATGCTGGAGCCAACCCTTCACAAACCGCAAGCTCCGGTCAAAACCTTCGGCAGCCTGTTTCCCGTTTTCGGTGGCACGGTCAACTATCGTCGGATCGAAGTTCTTTTGTGCCCGAATCGGAGCTGAAAGAAATGCGAACACTGTCAGGATAAGGATAGCTCGTGGGAACATAAGTTTAGTTTTTAGAAAAGGTTATTTTATATTTTCCTGAAAGTTGCAATTTTTTTGCATTCAATGAAAGCCTGTAAACCTGATTTCCCCACACATCAGCCAGGCGTTTATCAGTCAGGGAAACGATCTCAACCGATGGCTCAAATTGTGCTGCGTCATAGCTTAGTTTCAATTTCACCCCTTCTTTTTCAAAACTCACAATTCCTGAAACAGAAACATCAGGTTTACCCCAACTAAGGAAATTTAACTGGTTAGGTTTTATGGCTTTGATCAGTTTAAATTCTTCCTGAAGAACCAGGCCACCTTTGGACTGCAATTGGTAGGTACGCTGCCATTTTTCCACAGAAGCATCGGCAGGATAAGCGCCGGCCAAATCGAGTGAAAAAATCAATTTCTCCGGATCGAATTTTACGTTTCGTGAACGGTATTGAGCGCCGGGAACCTGGGCAACACCGTTGATCATAGGCAAATTGTGGTAATTGCTCTGCATGGTCCAGATGCTGTAGCGTTCGTCGCTAAACGTCTGTCGCGTGTATGTTCCGACACCCGCATCAATAATCATCGGTGTTTCGTCGAGGTAAAGTGCAAACGACCCCATGTCGTTGTGGTTGTGGCTTTCGGCATTGTATCCACCTTTGGCAGCCACAAAAAAACCGATCGGATTGCGCATGTAGCAGAATTCTGTTTCCGGATACCAGGTTGAAGCAGCCTGCGAAACAGCTGGTTTTACCCGTACCAGTTCACCCTGATACTTGAGATTTTCCATTGTGCGGAACAGATCGCGGCCTGCATTGTAGTGATTTACTTTGCCATCGCGCTCATACAAATAAGCCGCAAATTGTTGCATTTCCTGACTGCCAACCGCCTTTCCGTAACGGAAAATCATTCCGGGTTCGCCGCCTCCTTTGGCCGAAGCATCGGCAAAATTGACGACCCAACCTTTGCCAACATACGATTTGGCAATGTATTCGCCCATGTTTTTAATTATGGGCTGATCGAAGATGGAAACCTTTCCGCCGGTGGCTGTGTAAAGTATTTGCAGGTAATCGTACAATTTACCGGGTGCATGTCCCCAATACGAAGGACCTTCTTCGCAAGCCCCGTCGCTGTGGTAGTAATTGATGAACTGGTCTACCGATGTCATTGTCCGGTAAACGGCAGCCGCCAATTTATCCGGATCATTTTCGAGCAAAAGAAAGCTGGTGAGTACATCAAAATTACACCAGGGATTCCAGTTATTCACCATGGTTTTTGGCGTTGCATTGAAAGCCTGCCACCAAAAATTGCTGCGGTTCATGTACGGGTCGAGTATTCGTTCCTGAAGATTTTTGCGCAAACGCTCCGAAACCAAAGGCTGTACTTTGGTTAGTTCATCCTTCAGAAAATACCAGGTCCAGGAGAGGAAAGCTCCCACATCGCCCGAAGTCAGATCAATAATGTTTTCTTTGAAGGATGGCAGTGCTGTTTTTTCCTGTTGTTCACGTCCGATATGAGCCGACAAAGCCCAGCTGGTCATTTCGCAACTGTGCCATATTCCGTTGGCAATCTGATCCATGAAACGGCCTTTTCCCTCTGTTAGCTCGGCAAGCACCAAATCTGTTAGGGCGGTAATATTGGCTCCAAACGGGACTTCCATGATTCTTCGTGATCCGCTTCGGTCAAATTCCAAATAGTCGGTGGCTTTCACCACTTTCCATTCGTAATTCAGGGCAGCTTCACCTTTGCTGATGATTTCGTCTTTCACTCCCGAAGTAAGTTGATCCCAACCATTTCTGTCTTTATAATCAGGATACGAAACCCATTTTTGGTTGAGAATCAGGCTGGATTTAAGTTGGGAAATACCGGCTTTTTTCTGAAGCAGGTCCCTTTTTTCGTAGGCTTGCGCTGCCGTAAAGCAAGCCAGTAGCAATGTTAGTAAGAGAAATTTTTTCATGATTTAGTTGGTTAGGTTAATTTAAGGTTTTGCTTGAAACACGCGAACGTAATCGAAAATGACTTCATCGGGGAAATTTCCCTGTGCAGGATCGCCGCCCCAGCCGGTCAGTTCGGTAGATAAAATCAGATATTCTTTACGCTTCGAAACAGCTGTTGAAGTTCTCCAGGTTTCTTTTCCATCGACATAAAAAATGTATTCTTTTTCGTTCCATTCGAGTCCGAAAACATGGTAGCCCGATTCGATTCCGGCAGTGGGAATCTTCTTGCCAGTGCGGGCAAAGGGGCATTCAAACAAAAGAAAGGAAATGATCATTTTTACATTCACTTGGGTTAATTCATAAATGCCTGCTTGTATTTTACAATTCGCTTTTAAAATTCTATTAATCCCTTTGCAAATTCTAATTTGTGAGGTATTAATTCCAAATTCCGCTCTTTGATTTTCAATTTTTGCTTTGTGAATATCAAAAAACGCTTTTGATTATTTAAAATTCCCTGTGAATGATTTTATTTTCCCTGTCATTCATCCAAAAATCGCTTTGAGCTAATCAAAAAACAGGAGAGAATATTCCGAAAATTATCTGGGTTTACTGAACTGCATTGAGGTGACTAGCTTATACTGGGGACCGGTGGCACCGAATACCGATTTGATGTAGATTTTCGAGGCGGTGGCTGAAGAAAAACCCCCTTTGTCATTGCTGACAAAGGGGCAAACTAAATTTCCGATAAACTAAAGTTGTTGTGGGATTATAAGTCTGTCCCTGAACAAAAAGGGGCTGTTTCCGCGAAAAAAGGGCCCACTTTTGTTGCATGTCAAGAGGAACAGAAGATTTTCAACTCCTTAAGGTTGACTATTTGATTTCGATCTGTATTTAATCTCTTGCGGCAACTTATTTTCGTATGATGCTTTAGCCGCGACCTGACCAGCTGCCTCGCCCATAACAACAGAATTTCCGGTTACCCGATAACTTGCATGGGCAAAAAAGTCTCCGCTGATACACCTGCCTGCCATCATCAACCCGTCAACATCTTTGGCAATCAATGAGCGTAATGGTATATCATAAGGCTGTGATTTGAACTGCTTTTCTTCTATCGATTTATGTTTTGACGGATCAAGCGAATGAATATCAACCCCAAATTTAACATGGCATACTGCATCATCAAACCGGGCACCCTTGATCAAGTCTTCTTTGGTAACGGTGTACCTGCCATGAATCCGTCTGCTTTCACGAATTCCGATTTGGTCAGCAGTTGCCACCAAACGAAGATTTTTCCACATTCCACCCAAACTTCGCAAACTATCTATTTGTCTGTTAATTTCTGCCCTTGCCCTGATTGTTGCATAAGTAATTGCCTGGGCATCTGTTCCACTAATTTTGTACTCATGATTTGACATGATGGAAAAGAAATCGTCCCTAATCGCAAATAAGGTAGGCTTCTCGTAGGAACAATCTGCTCCCGCTTTGCGGATTTCTGCCAATAAGTTTTCCTTCGGTTCAGCCCAAGAAAGCCCAGGCATAGCAATCAGTTTCCGTTCTTTTAAATCGTCCAGATTTATTCCGGTAATCAGGGCATTAAGAGACATTGGCTGGGTAAGTCCAGTTTCTGGATGACCTAAGTCAAACCTGCATCCTGCAAGCGAAGCTAGGTCACCGTTTCCCGTGGCATCAATAAAAACTTTTGCCCGCCATGCCAGTCTTCCGCTACTGTTTTCTGTAATGATGGTCGTAAGCCGACCTTTTTCAGTAACAGCTCCAACCACCCGTGTATGGTATAGAGGAAGGACTCCGGCATCCATGCAAAATTTTTCTAGCCACAGCTTGGTTATTTCTGGGTCAAAATGACGGGCCTGAATAACGTTTGCATGTCTTTGTGCATACAATAACTCTTGCATGATTCCACCCTTTCCTTCTGTATCAATAAAATGTGTCATCAAGCCAGCGGTCCAAACGCCACCAAGATAGCCTTGAAGTTCTATTAATCGAACCCTCGCCCCATTCCTTGCCGCAGAAACTGCCGCTGCAAAACCAGCAGGGCCTCCACCGCAAACAATGACATCGGTCTCTTCCATAACAGGAATTTGTCTTTCTATTTCTTTATAATAATTTGGATTTGTTACCGATGCAAAGCTTGGCTTGATGCCTATGCCTGTGCCAGCAAGAATAGTTGCTGTTGTGTAAAAGAAATTTCGCCGTTTCATATTTTTTAGTTATCAATTGGTGGAATGTGGATGGAGGCCGTTCCTGAAAAACAGGAATAAGGCCACCAATCCTGTGAAATTCATTTTTTATAAAAATAGGTAAACCTTTGTGTAAAGGTAGTTCTACCGTTTAATAGCCATTGTTTTGCATCAAATTCTTATTAATAAGCACTTCGCTTGAAGGAATGGGCCACAAGTATTGTTTGTCCTTATTGAAGGTACGCAAGCTAATTAACTTGATCAGGCCTAAATCAAAAAATGGCTTCAACTCCACGACTCCATCTTCATCAACCTGGGGAATCCCGGGGAAGAACCATAATCCAGGTTTAACCACTTTTGTGCGGAGTTCAGCAACGTCCAACATGCCGTAGTTGTTTTTTGTCAATACTTTTTCTGCTAATTTCCAACGGATGATATCCAGGTAGCGCAAATCCTCGCGGGCAAATTCCATTCTGCGTTCCATCCTAACGGTTTTCCGTAAAGCGCTTTGGCTGGTTGTGGTGATAGCCGGATAAGCAGTTTTATTGGCAAAGTTCACACCGTAAGCCCTGGCCCTTACTTTATTGAGGGCATCCAATACGCTTTGGTCAATTTCGTTGAGTTCTATTTTTGCTTCAGCATACATGAGCAAAACATCAGCATAACGCATCAGGATTGCTGTCGGGTCAGTTTTTAAATCGTCCGACCAGTCTTCGTCAACACCCTTTTTCCAGAGTAGTCCGCTGAAAGAGGCAAACTGTCCGTTGGTGCGGGTGTCGTTATTTTTCTGGTATTTTCCGGTATTGAAATTTAACACATTTATCGAATCAGGGTGAGGTTGATACATGAACCCCAAATGCCGGGTCTGAAAAGGCACAATGGTTGCAGCACAACGAGGGTCGCGGTTTTTAAAGGGCTCTCGTGGATTAAATAAAGGCGACTCGTCAACAGGCAGCCCATCGGTGCATAAATAGGAAAAAAACAAATCCCAGGTTGGCGTAAACTGGGCCAACCCCCCGGGCGAATTTCTGGAGGTATATCTGTTGCAATAGGTAATTGCGAGGTTGAGCGCCACAGAACGTTGGATACCAAAAACTTCTTCTTTAGTATTTTTTGTTTTCGATAAAAATAGCTCGCCATAGTTAGGGTACAATTCATAAATGCCTAAATCCATGCAGGCTTTTGCAGCATCTCTGGCTATTGCCCAATCACCATTGTGAAGCGCGATACGGGCTTTCATGGATAATGCAGCTCCCTTGGTTCCTCTTTTTAACTGGCTGTTACCATAACTTGCTGGTAAATTTGCTATTGCAAAATCGTAATCTTCATATATTTTCTTTAGCACCTCTTGCTTGCTGGTGCGCCCCATTGTAAACGCCTCGTCAATTGAGAGTGTCCCATTGTAATATACCACATCGCCAAAATAGGAAATAAGCCTTGAATACATGAAAGCCCGAACAAACATAGCATCAGCTTTTAACCGTTTTAATGTGGCATCGTTTAAACCTGCCTTGTTTACCTCAAGGTTTTGCAATATCACATTCGCTCTTGCAATCGGTTTGTAAGAATTGGTCCACATTTTTGATACAAGACCCGTTTCGCCATTAATGCTTCCTGATACAATTGGGCTTAAAAGGGTGCGGGCCATATTGTCGTCGGTCCATAAATCAGGTGCGTCATACTCTTCAAAATCTACCCAAAAAACTTTTCGATATAAATCGTTAACGGCCATATCAACTTCTTCAGGAGTTGAATACCAGTTTTGGCTTGAGCCTTCAGACAAAGGATTCAGGTCTAAATCGCTGCACGATAAAAGGGTGGCCAATAATGCAAATAGAACTATTTTTTTTTTCATGATTTCTGTTTTTAGAATTTAACCGATAGACCAAACACAACTGACGCAGTTATAGGATAACCTGTTAAGGAAACTTCGGGATCCCATCCTTTGGGGTATTTACTCCATGTATAGATGTCGGACAAGCTTGAATAAACCCGCACGCTCCTTAAACTAACCTTCTGAAGTAAGGACTCCGGCATGTTATATCCCAGCGAAATATTTTTCAGGCGAAGATAACGTCCGTTGAACATCCAGTAGTCGGACATGATATAATTATTGGCATTGCCTGCATTCGAAATTCTGGGGTATTTTGCATTCAGGTTTTGTTCTTCGCTATTATAAACACTCCAATAATTTCCATCGATATTTGAAGGGATGTTTCCCCATAGCTCGAGCAATGGTTGTACCATCAATGAAGACATACGAGCGTTTTGTTTACCGACTCCCTGAAATACAATTGAAAAGTCGAAATTTTTATACGCAGCTTTTAAGTTGGCCCCATACATGTACCGAGGCAATGAACCGCCCAATAAAACGCGGTCGTATTCGGGCGATATTATCCCATCTGGCGTTCCCGCCGGGCCGCTAATGTCTTTGTATTTTATGTCGCCAGGTTTCGTGTTAGCCCGATAAAGAGGCGAAGAAGCCACTTCTTGGGCAGTCTGGAATAATCCGTCAGACAAGTAGCCATACCATTCGTTGAATTCGCTACCTTCTTTTTTGATCTGATCGCCCAGGAATTCAGTTCCGCCCAAATCTCCCATAACCGATTTAAAATCTGACAAATTAAAGGATGCCGAATAGGTTAAATCGCCTATCTTATCGTTCCAGCCAGCTTCTGTTTCCCAACCTTTTGTTTTCATTTTCCCGGTATTCTGGTCGGGATTGTCGAATCCAATGAAGTCAGGAATTTCCAAAGCCAACAACATGTCCTTTGTAGTCTTGTTGAAGTAATCGCCGCTGATCCTTAATTTGTTGTCCAAGAGATGGGCATCCAAGCCCCAGTTGAAAGATTCGGTCGTTTCCCACGATATGCTTTCGATTACATATTGCCTTTGAGCGGCAGTTTGCGCTGACACCACGTTGTTCCCCATTGCTAAAAGCGCATTGTTGAATTCTACAGTGGATTGGTAGGGATAATTCCCAATACGCTCGTTCCCCAAAGTCCCCCATGAGGAACGAAGTTTAAGGAACGACAATGCTTTGACATTTTTCATGAAATTCTCTTCAGAAATTACCCAGCCGGCAGAGAACGAAGGGAAAGCGCCCCACCTATGGTTTGGATGGAAACGGGATGAGGCATCATAACGGACATTTGCCTGGGCAAAATACCTGTTCTTATAGTCGTACATTACCCGGCCAAACCACGATTGGTAAGCATTTTCCCATGCGTTGCCATTGTTGTCGCGAAACTCCAAAGGGCCAATGTTTAAATACGGAAACGAGGTTAATGTATATTGATCGCGCGAAGCTCCCTGGTTTTCGTTAAACGCATAATAATCTTCAAATCCGGCCAATAGGTTAATGCTATTGTTTCCGAAATCTTTCGTGTAATTTGCCAGGAACTGGGTTGTTAAGCGATAATTGTCGTTGCGAAGCTCTTCAAGATAAGTAGTATTAAAATCCCTTACATAACCATTTAAAACAGTTGGGTCTTCGGCAGAATAATATGGGACCCGGGTTCTGAAATTTTTCTCTTTGGTATTCGAAAACTGTGGCGAAAAAATTGCTGAAAGCTTTAAGCCATCGAACGGTTTAATATCGATTGATGCTTTGGCTGAAAATAGATTGTTTCTTGAATTTCGTTCACCTCCATACATCAACGAACCATAAATATTATCTCCGTTTTTCCCGCTAGCTACACGCCCGTCACTCCACATCGCTGCATAAATAGGGCCCGACATACGGCTAAAATACATGATATCGCGTTCAGAAACATATGGTTTTTCAGAAATACGATAATTGAAGTTTAAATCCAATGAAGCTCCAATGTATTTGTTTATTGTAATATCGTTTGTAAATCGTGAGGTGTAACGCTTATAACCCACTCCATCATATAGTCCGTCGGTTTTGTCGTAGCCAATTGATGCTTTGGAGCGAATAAATTTTGAACCTCCGGTTATGCTTACCAACTGGCTTTGCCGTGGTGCATTGTTTTTTATTATCAGGCCAGCCCAATCGGTGTTTGGGTATAAATTTGGATTTTGCTTGTTTGATTCGAGATAATTATCTACCAAACTTTTTGCATAAACCGGATATTCATTCCCTGCATTGCCCACATCATTCCACCCTGATTCGTTCGAAATCTGCATGTATCTTACCGCATCAACATAGTCTGGCGTTACTGTTGGTTTTTCGAACCCATACTCCATAGTATATTCCAATGACAAATCGTCAACCTTGGCGCGCTTAGTTGTTATCAGAATTACCCCAGCGGCAGCTCTTGATCCATAAATTGAGGCAGACGCAGCATCTTTCAGTACTGAAATACTTTCCACATCGTTCGGATTAACCATATTAATATCGTCTACCGGAACACCATCAACGATTACCAGCGGGTTATTATCGCCAATTGTAGTTATACCCCTGATACGAATACTTGCGCCCGCCCCAGGGGCGCTACTGGTCCGTGTTACCATCAATCCTGAAACGGTCCCCTGCAATGCTTGTGACAGTTGGGTCGTTTTACGATTTGAAACCATTCCTCCATCAACAGATCCTACAGCCCCTGTCAAATCGCTTTTCTTTACTGTTCCATACCCAATTGCCACAACTTCTTCAATTCCCACCGTTTCTTCTTCCATATTCACATTCACGGTCGATTTGCCAGCTACAGCCACTTCCTGTGCCTTCATCCCCACAAACGAAAATTGGAGTACAGCATTTTCAGGAACATTGGGCAGCGAATAGGTTCCATCGGCATCAGTGATTACTCCGGTTGTCGTCCCTTTAACTACTACCGAAACACCAGGCAATGGCGAGCCTGTTGAGTCGGTTACTTTACCGGTAACTGATTTTTGTTGACTAAAAGTGCTCGAAACAACTTCAGGGGCATCCAAATTTTTACGAATAATCACCTGACGGTTGTAAACATCGTAGCTCAGATTTTGACCGGCCAAAATTTTATCCAGAATTTCCTGAATGGTTGCATTTTTCACGTCGATGTTTACCTTGAGCTGGTCGTTCATTTCACCGTTTTTATACAGGAAAATGAACTCACTCCGGTTTTCAACCTCATTCAATACATCTTTAATGGTTGTTCCGGAAAGTTTCAAACTAAGTTTGGTGGATTGCGAATAGCTGCTGGCAGTTACCATCAGCGAGAACAGGAACGAGAACAGAATGGTTAATCTCATAATTCTCCATAGTTGTTTTCGACCATCCCTTCCGGGGAGGCCCGTTAATAACTTTTTTTTCATAAATTTGAAATGTTTAATAGTTACTAAAACTGGTTCATTCCATGAATCAAGTTATAGCCGGACGATGTGCCAGCATCATCCGGCTTTTTGCTTTATTCCAGAATGTATTCTACTGCATTTATTTTTTTTAATTCCGTGTGACTGACTTTACTGATATATTCCAAAACTTCGTTCATTCCAACATTCAAGTCCAGTTTCCCCTTAATCCGCTCTTTGCCAGTCGAAGGATTTTTGAGTTCGAGACTGATGTTATAAAAACGTTCCACTTTCGTGATCAAAGCATTGATTTCTTCATTTTCAAACTGAAGAATTCCATCTTTCCAGATCGTATATAATTCGTGATTGGTTTGCCGAACCTCAATTTGTTCTCCATCCTTCCGGTACACGGCCATTTGATTGGGTACCAGTTCCACCTGCGAACCGAATAATCCGGCATCGTTTCGCTCCATTTGGATCTTGCCTTCTTTCAGCACAGCCGACACAAAATCGTCGTCGGGATAGGAGGATACGTTAAAGCTGGTTCCCAAAACCTTCACTGTTACTGTCGAAGTTCGCACCAGGAACGGTTTCTTCGGTTGATGATTCACCTCAAAATAAGCTTCGCCAATCAGGTAAACCTCGCGCTTTTTTGACTCAAAATTTCCGGGGAAAATCAAACGGCTACCGGCATTCACCCAAATTCGGCTTCCGTCGGACAGAATGATCCGCGCCTTTTTGCCAAAAGGAACGACCAGCACCTCCGGATTTTTTGTGCTTTCGGCATGCTTTTTCCCAATATTTTTTCCGTTGACCACGATTGCATCCCGATCAGAAAAATCAAACTCAACCTCATCTCCGCTGATGGCATGACGAGTTCCGTCGGGTAAAAACAGGGTTGGATTCTGATTGGCATTTTTCAGGAAAATATCTTCGGTTATTTTCAGGTCGAACGACGACGCCTGTTGCTGAACATACACCAGCGAAGCAACAGCCAGCAAAACAACCGCAACAGCAGCATACTTCATCCACTGCCCCCGTAATTTAACGATTGGACTGGTTTTCCGGCTGCGAAGCATCGCCGTAAGCGTTTTTCTGAAAAGCTCATCTTTGCGCTCTTCTTCCATCACTTCAGGCGGAAACGAAAGCAACCTCAGCTCTTTGCGCAATCGAATCATCTCAGCCTGATCGGCCGGATGAAGCCGTGTGTGGTTTTCGAACCACTTTTCGGTTTCCTGATTTGGATTGAAAACCCAGTCGATAAAGTGCGGGTCTTCGATGTACTTTTCGAATTTCTCCATTTTTTGAGGTACATTTTCCTTATAATGGAGTTGACTTCTGAAAAGTGGACATCAGTCAGAAACTTTTTTTCATCAATTTCTGACCTCAAACGATTCGATACTGAATATCTGCAAGTTAAACGGTCTTCTTACGAAAACAGACCGCGAAGAGATTTAAAATTTGATTGGCCAATTCGGTTCGAAGGCGCTCGATGATGCGATAAACCTGCTTTTTGGCCGAGTCGGGCCGAATGTTGAGCATCTCGCCAATTTCGAGGTAACTGAGGTTTTTATAGAACTTCAGGTAAAGAATTTCGCGCTGACTGGTATTTAACTCGGCCAGTGCAGCTTTCACCACTTCAATCTTTTCCTGCTTGAAATCCTCATTTTCGTTTTGATCCAATTCGAGCTCAAATAAAAACGAGCGCGACAAATTGTTTTCAAGATTAATAAAGCGATTCTCTTTCCTGAGACGGTGAAAAATAATTCTTCGAAGTGCAGTAAGCAGGTAAAATTCGAGGTTTTCAGGATTTCGCAGGTTGTTGCGGTGCGTATAAAGTTCGAGGAAAAGTTCCTGAATGCAATCGTCGAGTAACTTGAACCCTGGAACCAGTTTATTTCCATAGGCATACAACCCAGGCAGAAATCCGTCGTAAATCTGCTGAAACGCATTAAGATCGCCTTCTTTAAACCTGGTCCAAACAGCTTGCCACTCGTGTGATCTGGTTCGCATTCAGTACTTTTGAAGTTTTTTTTGTTTAAACAACGGTTCAAAAGTAATTATTTTTCCGGCTTCACCACCAACACTGAAATCGCATGATTAAACCTGTTGCAGGTAATACCTGAACATCGAAAAAATGCACCATCACATACTAAAAGGCCGTATTTTGTAGTTTTAATAGCGATTGGATTTCAATAATTCATCAAAGAGCTGCCCGTTTTACCGAACTAATCAATCAATTCCGGGTAGTACCTTTGGGGAGGCTGGACCGAAAGGTTTCAGCCTCTTTTCGTTTGCACCGGTTCTGACAAAATGAGCCTTAAATTCCGTCCTTCCAACTTCAAAATGTCAGCAATCCTGACAAAAGATACGCAACTCTTTATTTGGTTTCGGGTTTGATGTCGTGCCTGAAAACAGAAACAGTATGCAAGGAAACTTTAATTCAATCGTTCAGTCGGCTACACCAGTGCTGATTGATTTTTTCGCCGAATGGTGCCAGCCCTGTAAAGTGCAGTCGCCCATTTTGCACGAACTTGCCCGCGAACAAGCCGGAAAACTTCGAATCGTCAAAATTGATGTGGACAAAAATCCGGAAATCGCCAACCGTTACCAGATTCGCAGCGTTCCAACGCTCCTGCTTTTTAAAAATGGGAATGTGGTGTGGAAACATTCAGGCGTTGCTTCGAAACAACAATTGGCCGAAATAGTAAAAACAGTAGCAAACAATTAAATTCAAAACCAGATGGAAAACCATACAGAAAACCCCGGAATTGTCCTGGTCTCTGAAATTTATCCGGACAATCTGGTCGTACTACCACTCGAAAATCGCCCGGTTCTGCCCGGACTGGCGCTTCCGCTGACGTTTTTCAATCCCAAAGTCATTAAATATGTAGATCACGCTCTCGAGCAAAACAATGGTTTTATCGGGGTGTCGTTCGTGCGCAACCTCAACCCAAAAGACTACACAAAATCGGAACTTCATCACACCGGAACTTTGCTGAAAATCATCAAGATCATTAGCCGGACCGACGATCAGATTCACTTTTTTGCACAGGCGCTCACTCGTTTTCATTTCAGAAAAGAGTTTGTCCGCGACGGCATTCCGTTCTGGCAGGTGGAATACGAATACGAGGAGAAATTCGTTCTCACTCCTGAACTGAAAGCCTACACGCTGGCCATCATCAATTCGGTGAAAGAACTGATCAAGCTGAACCCGATGTTTCAGGAGCAAATGAAACTTGCTTTGTCGCAAATCGGGATGGAAAAACCCGGCCTTTTAATGGACCTGGTGGCCTCGTTTCTGACTTCGGACGCCGCTAAACAACAGACCATCCTCGAAACAGTTAATTTGTACGAACGAAGTGAAAAGCTGCTGGTGCTGCTCCGCGAAGAAATTGAGCTAAACCAGTTGCAGCAAGACATTCAGAAACAAATTGAAGAGAAAATATCGAAGCAGCAGCGCGAATTTTTCCTGCGCGAACAACTGAAAGTCATCAAAAAAGAACTTGGGCTCGAAAAAGACGACAAGGCTTCGGAAATTGAAGCGCTGGAAAAGAAGATTCAGCGATTAAAATTAAGCGACGAAGCGGCCAAAGTGGTGGAAGAGGAAATGACCAAACTCCGCACGCTGGAAACCGGTTCGGCCGAATATCAGGTTTCGAGAACGTACCTGAACTGGCTCACCGATTTGCCCTGGGGCATCTATTCCGAAGACAATTTTGACCTGGCCAAAGCCCGTAAAGTGCTCGACCAGCAGCATTACGGCCTCGACGATGTGAAACAACGCATTCTCGAATTCATCAGCACCATCATCAAGCGCGGAAAAGTTTCCGGCTCGATCATTTGCCTGGTGGGGCCTCCCGGAGTGGGTAAAACCTCGATCGGCAAATCAATTGCCGACGCGCTCGGGCGCAAATTTTACCGCTTCTCGGTGGGTGGAATGCGAGACGAAGCCGAAATCAAAGGACACCGCCGAACCTACATTGGTGCGATGCCCGGCAAGCTGATTCAAAGCCTGAAGCGCACCGAAGTGGCCAACCCGGTAATTATGCTCGACGAAATTGATAAAATCGGCGCCAGCTATCAGGGCGATCCGGCAGCGGCCCTGCTCGAAGTGCTCGATCCCGAACAAAACAGCGACTTTTTGGATCACTACCTCGATGTTCGCTTCGATTTGTCGAACGTGTTATTTGTCACCACAGCCAACCAGCTCGACACCATTCCGCGCCCGCTGCTCGACCGCATGGAAATCATCAAGCTTTCGGGCTACATTATGGAAGAAAAGGTAGAAATTGCCAAACGCTACCTCATTCCCAAACAGCGCGAAGATCACGGATTGAAAGCTTCAGAAGTATCGATTACCGACCCGGCGCTCGTTGCCATTGTTGACGGGTATGCCCGCGAAGCCGGTGTCCGCAGCCTCGAAAACCAGATCAAAAAGATTATGCGCAAGGTAACGCTGATGCAGGCCGAAAACGGAACATCGAAAATCAGTGTCAGTCAGAAGAATCTGGCGGATTTTCTGGGGCAGCCCATTTTTACTACGGAAGAATTGTACAAAAAATCGATTCCGGGTGTTACGCTCGGGCTGGCCTGGACAGCAATGGGCGGAGCCACGCTTTACATAGAAGCTTCAGGAATTAAAGGCAAAGGCGGCGGATTAAAACAAACAGGGCAACTGGGCAGCGTGATGCAGGAATCGTCGGAAATTGCCTATTCGTACATCCGTTCGAAATTATCCGGAGAAAAAAACGATGCAAATTATTTCGACGATCATTTCGTTCATTTGCATGTTCCGGCCGGCGCAACGCCGAAAGACGGCCCATCGGCCGGGATTACCATGGCACTGGCACTGTATTCGCTGGCCAAAGGGAAGCCGGTGAAAAAAGGTTTGGCCATGACCGGCGAATTAACCTTAACCGGAAAGGTTTTGCCCATTGGCGGTGTACGCGAAAAAACCATTGCAGCCCGCCGTGTGAAGGTTTTCGAACTGATTTTCCCAGCAGACAACCGAAAGGATTTTGAAGAACTTCCGGATTACCTGAAGGAAGGCATCACCGCCCATTTTGTGGAATACTTCGACGATGTTTTGCGAATTGCCTATGCATAAAAACACTGGTCCGATGACTTCGGGTCATCGGACCAGTTCACTTCGAAAAAAAACTCGTTTATTTCACCGCTTTCAGCCAAGCCTGAGCCATCAATGAGCTTCCGGCCATTGAAGGGTGAACTCCGTCGCCCGTCCAGAATTTCCCGGGAGCGAAAGCCTGTGCTTCAGCGAAAATGGTGTGGTACGGGATAAAAATGGCACCAAACTCTTCAGCAAGTTTTTTAGCCGACGCCCGGTAACCGTCGAACTCCGGAAACCACTTTTCGTCCACAGCGGTGCAACCCAAAACGGCAAAAGGCTCTCCGATAACTAGTTTCACATCGGGTAACATTTTCCGGGTCAAGGTCAGCAACTGACGATAATCATTTTCATATTTCTCAACGGTACCGTCGTATTTACCATTCAGTTTATGCCAAAAATCGTTGACTCCAATGAGAATGCTGATCACATCGGGACGCAAATCGAAACAATCCTTTTGCCAGCGGTCGGCAAGCTGGTAAACTTTATTTCCGCTGATTCCCCGATTGTAAATTTTCAGGTTTTTATCGGCATGGGTGCTTAAAACCTGCGCTGCGGCCATTAAAGCATAACCTGTTCCGAAGCAGGCAGTTGAGTTGGGGGCCTGTTTTTCCTTTTCGCGCCCGGCATCGGTAATCGAATCGCCCTGAAACAAGATCACGCTTTCAGGCTTTAAAGAAGAAAGAAATCCTTTCGGTTTTTTGGGAGCGGATGGCATGGCTGCCGATAAAATGTTTGGTATTGCGGCAAGTCCAACCGTGTTTAAAGCGGCATTTCGGAGAAAGCTACGTCGGTTAAGTGTCATATTTATTGATGTTTAAGTAGAGTTAGTAAAATGAAATCAACCCTTTTTTTAACGGAGACTAAAGGTAAATCAATTAACTGATAATTCAATGAATTATACGTTTCGCAAATAGCAAGGTGAATTGCAACCGCATCGTCAAATGATTCATTCCTCACCACATTGTTTTCGTAAATTTCGGGCCAGGGTGGCGTAACAAAAACAAGGCGGGCATATTGGTATTCTGTCGATTTCCGGATCAAGACATCCGGAGTACCGAAGCCTTTGTGTCGGGCAAAAGCCAGTTGATCGGGAATTCCCCGATCGGCAAAAGCAAGTGTTCCATCAGGAACAGACTCGTAAAAAGCGATCCTCCGTTTCAGGATTTCCTGCTGAAATAGCTTTGGGTTTTTCCAAGGCAGAATTTCACCGCCCGACGCTCGTTGTTCCTCAATCAGTTCGTGCGCAAATTCTCCGGAACAAATATATCCGCAATTCTGCAACTCAGTTACAATTTCGGTCTTTCCGAAACCTGGTCCTCCGGTAATAATATGAATGTTCTTTCGCACTCTGATTTGTGGTTTTCCTGTTTAAAACTAATCAATATTCGGTCATCGAATGGGTACGTCAATTCAAATCTTAAATTTTCATTAACATTACTTTATATAAATACTGATTTTCAATTATTTAATCATCAATTCAGAAATCAGGAAATACACAATACAAATAAAAATATACATTTGCGCCCGAAACCGTGTACGAACACGGTTTTTTAAAACCCGTTTCCCGTGTACGAACACGACCCGTAATTTTAAAACTTAAATATATGCAACTTAATCGTCAGACTGCAACTCAAGCTAAAGTTTATCCCACCCGAATCCTGCAATTTGGTGAAGGCAATTTCCTTCGTGCTTTTACCGACTGGATTGTCAATAAAATGAACAAGGAAATCGGTTTCAATACCGGAATCGATGTGGTTCAGCCTTTGCCCAACGGAATGGCTGGCATGTTAAACGATCAGGATGGTTTGTACCACGTTTACCTGAAAGGGATTAAAAACGGACAGCCGGTAAAGGAATACACGCTGGTTGACTGCGTGAATGTGGGCATCAACCCCTACACTGAATTTGAAAAATACCGTCAATCGTACCTGAACCCGGACCTTCGCTTTGTGGTTTCAAACACGACAGAAGCCGGCATCACGATGGATGAAACCGATACGCTGGACATGCAGCCTCAGAAATCGTTTCCGGCAAAAGTTACGGCTTTGCTTTACGACCGGTTTAAAACCTTTGGTGGGGCAGCCGATAAAGGTCTGATCTTTTTTGCCTGCGAGCTGATTGACCGAAACGGCGATATGCTGAAAAAATATGTACTGCAACATGCTGCAAACTGGAACCTTGGCGAAGAATTTGCCAGTTGGGTAAACGAATCGTGCGCGTTCTGCAACACACTGGTTGACCGCATCGTGCCCGGTTTCCCGAAAGATGAAATCGCGCAAATCCAGCAGGAACTCGGATTCGAAGATAACCTGGTTGTGGTAGGCGAATATTTCCATTTCTGGGTGATCGAAGGCCCGGAATGGGTACAGAAAGAATTTCCGGCAGAAAAGGCCGGACTCGACGTGAAATTCGTGAAAGACATGACCCGTTACCGCGAACAAAAAGTGGCTGTTTTGAATGGCTGCCACACCGGAAGTTACGCGGTGTCTTATTTAAGCGGGCTGGAAACCGTTCGAGAAGCTTTTGAAAGTCTGGAAGTTGGCAACTTCATGAAAGATCTGGTGTACGACGAAGTTTTGCCGGCACTCGATGGTTCTGAAAAAGAGTTGCAGTCGTTTGCCCATAAAATTCTGGAACGTTTCCGCAACCCGTATATCCGTCACCTGTGGCAAAGTATCGCACTGAATGCCATGTCGAAATGGGAAACCCGCAATTTGCCAACGCTGCTGAATTATTACGAAGCACACCAAATGTTGCCGCAAAAACTGGTATTTTCGCTGGCAGCTATGATCGCTTATTTTAAAGGCGAAGCCGACGGAAAAACCTATAAAATTCAGGATGACCAGTGGATACTTGATTTTTACAAGGAAGCATGGGGCGAATGCGACGGACGCCCGATTTCGATTCAGAAACTGGTGGAAAAAGTGCTAAGTCTCGAAAAAATCTGGAAGCGGAACCTGAATGAAGTTCCCAACCTGACGATTTCGGTAACCTGTTATTTATTCCTGATTGAACAGGTGGGCATGAAAAAAGCGGTAAAAGCCGTTTTGAGCGAAAACAATCCGCTGATGAAGATTGGATAAAAAAGTGATGCGGGTTACGGGTTGCAGGTTGCGGGTTAATTTTTAACTCCTAACTGGCATCTCGCAACCCGCATCTCGCAACTCGTAACAATTTTTAAATGGCAAAATTCATAAAACTCAACCCAAACGACAATGTCGCTGTGTGTCTGGAGGCTGCGCAGAAAGGGCAATCCGTTGAAATTGAAGGCCAGCAAGTGGTGCTGATCGACGATATTCCGGTGGGGCACAAAGTGGCTTTGCAGAACATGCTTTCGGGCGAAAATGTCATCAAATACGGCGCGCCGATTGGTCATGCCATCGCTGATATTCAGGCCGGAAACCATGTTCATGCCCATAATCTGAAGACGAATCTTTCAGGCACTATTACCTATTCGTTCAATCAAAAGCTGAATGAAATCCGGTATGCAAAACGCGACCTGACCTTCAACGGGTACCGCCGCAAAAACGGCAATTCAGGAATTCGCAACGAAATCTGGATCGTGCCCACGGTGGGATGTGTCAACGGACAGGCGCAGCAAATTATCGATCGGTTCAGGCGCGAAGTTCAGCCTGAAAATGTAGATGCTATCGAGGTTTTCAAGCACAATTACGGCTGCTCGCAATTGGGCGACGACCACGTGAATACACAAAAAGCGCTGGCGCAAATTATCAGGCACCCGAATGCCGGCGGCGTTTTGGTACTCGGGCTCGGCTGCGAAAACAACCAGATTGCACACCTGAAAAATTTCATCGGCGAATACGATGCCGACCGGATTAAATTTTTGGTGGCCCAGGAAGTGGAAGATGAAATTGAGGCCGGATTGGAGTTGCTTAAAGAAATTTATGCCGCGATGAAAAACGACCGCCGCGAACCAATTTCGCTTTCGGAACTGAAAGTTGGATTAAAATGCGGTGGGTCAGACGGTTTTTCAGGAATTACCGCCAATCCGCTGGTAGGTGTTTTCTCCGACTTCCTGATTGCGCAGGGCGGTACTACCGTGCTGACTGAAGTTCCGGAAATGTTTGGCGCCGAAACCATCCTGATGGCGCGTGCCAAAGACCAAGCAACTTTCGACAAAACCGTCAGCCTGATCAACGATTTCAAGGATTATTACCTGCAGCACAATTTGCCGGTGTACGAAAATCCATCGCCAGGAAACAAAGAGGGCGGCATTTCGACACTCGAAGACAAATCGCTGGGCTGCACGCAAAAAGGTGGAACAGCTACCGTGGTGGATGTGCTGAAATATGCCGAACCAATCAAAGAAAAAGGATTGAACCTGTTGTCGGCTCCCGGAAACGATTTGGTGGCCTCATCGGCATTGGGTTTCAGCGGATGCCAGCTGGTGCTTTTTACCACCGGGCGCGGCACTCCGTTTGGCAGCTTCGTTCCAACCATGAAAATTTCGACCAACTCGGCCCTTTTCAATAAAAAGAAAAACTGGATTGATTTCAATGCCGGGCAATTGCTCGAAGACAAAACGATGGACCAGTTGCTCGAAGAGTTTATTCAATTTGTGATTGAAGTAGCGAACAGCAAAAAACTTCGCCACGAAGAAAGCGGGTTTAAAGAGATCGCCATCTTTAAAACAGGAGTCACATTATAATTTGTTACGGGATGCGGGTTACGAGTTTCGGGGAATCACCCGCGACACGAAACCCGCAACTCGCAACTATCTCGCCATTACTTCCAGACACATGCGACTGTTGTGGTAGGGGCATTTCCAGAAGCCAGCCTTGTCGTCGGCCGTGTTAATCTTACCATCGTCGGAAACGCTCCAGAACCACTCCCCTTCCACCCGATCGATCAGGTTTTCAGCAATGTACTTCCAGCAGTTCTCCGCCTTTTTCAGCCAGACTTCATTTCCGGTTAATTCGTGTGCATTCAGGAAACCGACAACCGCTTCGGCCTGTACCCACCAATGGCGATCGTTTTCGCGATGGCCGCTCACCGGATCGTATTCGTAAATCAAGCTTCCGTCGGATTGCAATCCCTCGGAGGCGGCTTCGGCAATGCTGATACAAACCGACTGAACATGTTTCAATAACTCCTCATCACCCAGCACACGGGCAGCTTCGTCAATCAGCCACGAGGCTTCAATGTCGTGCCCGAATGAAACAATGGTTGATTTTGAGTTCCAATTTTCATCAAAAAACAAGTCGAGGTGGTAGGTTTGCTGATTGACAATCCGTTCAGTAAAAACCAGGATCAGGTTGCGCAATTGCTTCCGTAGATGTTCGTCTTTCCATACCCTGAACAGGTTGGTGTAGGCTTCCAGAATGTGCAAATGCGTGTTCATCGTCTTTTTCTCGTTGGCATCTTTGGCGCTCAGGCGAAGGTCGTCGAGCAATTGCCAGTCGCGGCTGTAGGCTTCGAAATAGCCGTTCAGCTCCTGATCAAAACTATGCTTTTCGATTAAGCCGAAAAGTTCGGTCGCCTTTTGCAGACTCGTTTCGTTGCCCGACGCCCGGTAATGTTCACTCAGGGCATAAATGAAAAACGCTTGTGAATAGATCTGCTTTTTAGTGTCAACCGGTTTCCCTTCCGCAGAAATAGTCCAAAAAGTGCCTCCAAATTCGGAATCAAAAAAATGGTTCAGGATATCATTCTGTGCCCGGTTGGCCATTTCGAGATATACCGGATTTTTCTCCTGAAGCCAGGCCGATGAAAAAGTCCATAAAATACGGGCATTCAATATTCCGCCCTTCTCTGCATCGGGCATCAATGTGTTGTTCCCGTCAATCCGGCCATAAAAACCACCCCGTGGATCAACCATCTTAGTAAACCAAAAAGGCAAAATATTTTGAGTTAATTCTGCTTTGACTTGCTGCCTGAGTTCTGAAAAACTGCTGTTCATTTGTAAGGTTTATATTTCACCACTAAGGCACATGGAAAATTACAAAGATCGATGCATCCGATGTGCCTATGTGGTTATTCAATTGATTTACGAAACGGTGTTTCTTTTCTCATTGAGTTGCCCCGCAATTTCCAGCACTTCTTTGTCGGAAAGCGGATAGAACAGCATTCCCACAAAAGCCAAAACGCAGCACACGGCCGGCATTAAACTGATCATGATATGCTCGCCAAAGATGGTCTCAGCACTTTGCGTAACAGCTTCCGGAGCATAATTGAACACTGCCAGAATCCAGCCGCTGAGCGCCGAACCCAGGGCCCAACCCAACTTTTGCGACATCGACGAAGACGAGAAAATCAATCCTGTAGCGCGGCGCCCGGTCAATAACTCCTGATGATCGACAATGTCGGCAAACATCGACCACAATAGCGGCAAAACGTATCCGGCAAAAATGGAAATCAGGAACTGGAAGATCAAAATCCAGGTAATATTGTTCGGGATGAAATAAAAACCAGTGCTTAATACTCCGGCAATCAAAATGGCAATCATATAAGTTCTTTTCTTACCGTATTTTCTGGAAATAGCAGGAGCTGCCATTACCCCGATCAGGTTGGCGGCCTGACCAACGAGGAAATAAATGGTGGTCATATCCCAGCCGGTACCAGCCATTCGATAGCTTACTTTTACGTAATCCCTGAAATAGTAAATGGCCACACTGTCGCGGATGGCATTGAAAAGCAAGGCGGCTAAACCAGTTGCCACCAAAATCCACCACGGCGCATTGCGAGACAAATTTTTCAAATCCTGTTTGATGGAAGCATTTTCTTCGCTTTCAATTTGAGTGACGCGCTCTTTGGTCCAACTAAAACACAGCAAAAACAACACAACACAAATAATTCCGATGGCCCCAACGCCCATCACCCAGCCAATCGGCGAAGTACTTACGGTCGATTCGGCGGCCTGAGTCGCCTGCGTAACACCTTCGCTGCCAAAAGTCTTGGAAAAAAAATCAATCAGCGGTTGCAGCAGCATAAATGTCACGAAACTACCGATGAAAGCAAACGACATACGATACGACGACAGCGAATTTCGTTCGGTCGGATCTCCGGAAATGGCGCCCAACAACGAAGCGTACGGCACGTTGATCATCGAGTAAACAATCATCATCAGAGAGTACGTGATATAGGCATACACCAGTTTGCCGGTTTGACCAAAATCGGGAGCAAAGAAAGTAATGGCGCCCATTACCGCAAATGGAATGGCAAACCACAGAAGGTAAGGCCGGTATTTACCATAGCGGCTTTTGGTGCGATCGCTGATAATTCCCACAAAAACATCGAAGAATGAATCCCACAAACGGGCTACCAGGAACATCGTTCCGGCAGCTGCGGCAGTGATTCCGAGAACATCGGTGTAAAAAAACAACGAATACATTCCGAAAATCTTCCAGAACATTGACGAAGCTGCGTCACCAAATCCGTAGCCGATTTTCTCTTTCAGGGTAATTTTTTCAATAGTCATAAGTATGTGTTTTAGTTAGGTTCTCTATCATGTTGCGAGATGCGGGTTTCGAGATACGGTTAACAAACCCGCAACGCGCAACCCGCAACGCGTCCTATTTTCCCAAGATAGCCAGATTTTTGGCAATCTGTTTTTTCAGGGTTTCTACTGAAGTGGCCGAGCGATAACCATCGGCAGGAGAATTCAGGCAATAATCAACCAGTTTGTCGATGGTAGATGTAGCCACATGCATCCGGGTATCCGACGATGCGTAATAAATAAACACCGTTCCGTCATCATCGGCAATCCAGCCGTTGGTAAAAAGCACGTTGGATACATCGCCCACACGTTCTTCGCCAATTGGCCCCATAAAATGTCCGGCAGGCTCGGCAATTAACTTCGACGGGTCTTCCAGATCGGTCATGTACAAATACAGCACATAGCGCAATCCTGCAGCACAGCCCCGAACTCCGTGGGCTAGGTGCAACCAGCCTTTTTCAGTTTTAATCGGATGCGGTCCCTCGCCGTTTTTCACCTCTTTTATCGTATGATAATACCTGAAATTGATGATTTTCTCTTCTTTCACTTCGGCATTGGTCATATCGTCGATGAGAGCCCAGCCAATTCCGCCACCACTTCCGGCATCGATAAAACCATCCTGCGGACGAGTGTAAAGTGCATATTTACCATTCACAAATTCGTTATGCAACACCACATTTCGCTGCTGGCTTTTGGTTTTCAAATCCGGAAGTCGTTCCCAAGTGAGCAAATCTTTGGTGCGTACAATTCCGGCGGCGGCTACTGCACTCGACAAATCGCCGGGGGCGGCATTCGGGTCTTTTCGTTCAGAGCAAAAAATGCCGTAAATCCAGCCATCTTCGTGGGCCGTTAAACGCATGTCGTAAACATTGGTATCCGGATTTTCAGTTTCGGGCAAAGTCACCGGGTAATCCCAGAACCTGAAATTGTCGATTCCATTGGGGCTTTCGGCAATGGCAAAAAACGATTTGCGGTCAACACCTTCCACCCGAACAACCAGAATGTACTTGCCGTTCCACTTTATTGCTCCTGAATTGAACGCAGCATTCATCCCGATGCGCTCCATCAGGAACGGATTGGTTTGTTCATCCAGATCGTACCGCCAAATAACCGGAGTGTGAGCACCGGTTAAAACCGGGTATTTGTAACGGTCAAAAATGCCGTTGCCATTTTTCGCTTTCTTGTTTTTGCGCGACAAAAACTCTTCGTGTTTTTCGAAGAGTTTTTCAACCTTCTTTTTAAAATCTTTACTCATTGATGTGTATATTTAGTTTTCAATTTAGCTTGAACGAATTGGTTTACAAATCTAAATTGAAAAGCCTTTTTGTGTTTAATACTATCCAATTAAAACCTGATACTATTCCGTGATATCTCTGAAACAAACAAAACATCAGTACCTGATTAAAACATCAATTAGAATTTCTTTAAGATACTTATTCCTTTATTTTCAGATTAAATACACCACCAGATCAATTTAATACTTAAGAAGCAAGTCATTTAAAAACAATTACCGAGCATATACTATTCATACACCGAGCATATACTATTCATACTTCTTATACAAATTATCAGGTTTTCAGATTTTAATTGTAATTTGCACTAGCCAGAGAAAAGAATAAACTTATGAAACCCGAAGACCTGGGATACAAACCCACATTTGAACTTTTCAGAATAGAGAATAAACTCGAAAGCTTTGAAACCGGCCGGATAATAGCCGAACACAAAGAACGGTATATCGTGCGGACAGTTCATGGCGAGTATGAAGCCGAAATAACCGGCAATCTGCGTTTTACAGCAAAAAGTCGTGAGGATTTTCCTGCGGTGGGCGATTGGGTGGCCCTCACGGTATATGATGCAGATTTTGCCGTCATTCATCAGGTATTTTCGCGCTTCTCCATATTAAAACGACAAGCAGCCGGACATTCAGGAGATATTCAGATCATTGCCGCCAACATCGATTATGCTTTTTTAGTGCAGGCGGCCGACCGCGATTTCAACATCAACCGGTTGGAAAGATACCTGACCATTTGCCATTCCGGGGGCGTTTATCCCATCGTAGTGCTCACTAAGATTGATTTAATCAGCGAACAGGAAGTTCAGGAAATTACCGAACGCATCAAAAAGCGTGTAAAAGAAATTCCGGTTATTGTCATAAGCAACGAAACCCGGGCTGGTTATCAGGCGTTGACCGAATGTATCGAGCCTGGAAAAACCTACTGCATGTTGGGTTCATCGGGAGTGGGAAAATCAAGTTTACTCAATAACCTGACCGGGAAATCGTACATGCAGACCGATGCGATTAGCCTAAGTACGCACAAAGGAAGACACATTACCACGCACCGAGAACTTGTTGTGCTTGAGAATGGGGGACTATTGATTGATAATCCCGGAATGCGTGAGGTTGGTATGACCGATGTATCGGTAGGATTGGAAATTACCTTTAATGCCATTGTTCAGCTTTCAGAAAACTGCAAATACAAAGACTGTTCGCATACCTCTGAAACTGGATGCGCTATTCTGGAAGCTTTGGAAAACGGAGAAATTGATCACAGCGCCTACGAAAACTATCAGAAAATGATTAGGGAGAAAAAGCATTTTGAAACCTCGGTAGCAGAGAAAAGAAAAAAGGAAAAAATCTTCGGAAAGATCCTCAAGGATTATTACCAAAAAGACATTAAGCAAAGAAGGAATCACTGAAATAGCGAATATATCCACTAAAAATACCTGTTGATTTTATAAAATAATCAAAAGAATAGAGTATTTTACAAAATTATAAACTTCAAATTTTTGTCAATTCATTCGTCAGATTAGCCATTTCATGCCGAATTTTTGTCATTTCAAACAAATAATCAATTTTGGGATGAGTCTGTTAACAATACGTACGACATAATTTCGTAATTTGCATGATCAAATCGGTCATTCTGTGCGGAATATTACGGATTGTTGAGTCGAACAATGCCGATTAACACATTACAGTATTTGGTGGATAACCCCGTTGAAATGGATTCAATGGAGCAGAGGATAGGTCATGCCTTTTTTTCAGTCAACCAGGCCTGAAACAAGAATGGTTGAAGCTAAAAAATGGAGCGGCGAAGCCTTTCCAGGAACTGACAGTGCTTTTCCAGGCACCGGCGATGCCTTTCCAGGGACCGACAGTGCTTTTCCAGATACCGACGAAGCCTTTCCAAGCACCGACAGTGTCTTTCCCGGAAGCGTCGATGTCTTTCCAAGAGCTGTCAATGTCTTTCCAAGGACCGGTGAAGCCTTTCCAGAAAGCGGCGGTCTTCGTTCAAGGAACGGCGAAGTCAATTTAAGCGTAGTCAGATGTCGAAAAGAAGGTGACGGTAAACGAAAATACTCCGGCAAATCTTGAAAATGATGTGACGGATATCAATAAAAACTAGTTCAGTAACCTTAAAAATGAATCGATTATGGAAAAGAAGATCGAAAACAGACTGATCATGCTAAAGACGACCTTAAGTTTAATGGAGCAAAACGAATCCATTTGGCAGGCCACAGCTCCACTGATGACTGCCGTGACCCAAACCAAAGTATTGCTTCAGGAAATTGAATTATTAAAACAAACTGTTAGTCAAAACAGTTCGGGATTAGCAGTGGTCAAAGAAAATCGGAAGGAGAGTATTATTACCTCGCATTTTGAATTGATGTCAGTTCTGTCGGCTTATGCATCGCAAGTGGGCGACCCGATCCTGGAGCAGAAGGTGAAGTTCCCCCTTTCGTACCTGCAAAACATGCGCGACGGAGAACTGGCTACTTTTTGCAGAGCTATGCTGCTTCTTGCTTCTGAAAAAGTAAGTGAACTGGCTCCTTACGATATAACTGCCCAAAAAATAACGGATATGGGGGAAGAGGTCGGACAATACGAAACTGCTTTACCCGGCACAAGGGTGAATGTTGCCGAACGGAAGGCCACCAACGCGAAAATTAAGGAACTGGCAAAGGATGCCATGAAAATAACCGAAGAACAAACCGACCGCCTAATGGTGAAATTTAAAACAACTCATCCGGAATTTTACCAGGCTTACTTAAATGCGCGAAAAATTGTGGATTATGGTACCCGTTACGAAAAAGAAGAGAATGGCGAGATTCCGGCAGATCCTGTTCCCGGAAATTAAAGTTGGCTTGATTGTTCAACCCTGCGAATTTCGATCCGGCAACGATGAGTGGCCGGATCGATTATAATGATATCAAACCTTGAATGAATACATTTTATTTAGGAAATTTTAAATGCTTACTGCAATTGGTGAAAAATACGGATATTGATGAAATAGAGGAGTCAAAGATGTTAACAATCAGAATTTAGTTAAAACAATTGCTATTTTGCATAAAACTCACCTATTATTCTTATTTTTGATTCTTTACAATAATCAGGAATTAACAACAAGCAATGGCTAAAAAGAACGGAAACGATAAACCCATTGAAGTAACGCTTTGGGATGCAGCAAACAAATTAAGAGGCAGCGTGGAGCCTGCCGAATACAAACATGTGGTTTTAGGATTGATTTTCTTAAAGTTTGCAAGCGACAAATTCGAAGAACACCGGGCCAAACTCATTGCCGAAGGCAAAGCGAAATACATTGAAATGGCCGACTTCTATAACATGAACAACGTTTTCTTTTTGGAAGAAACGAGCCGTTGGAGTTACCTGATTAAAAAGTCGAAGCAAAACGATATTGCCCTGCTTATTGACACGGCGTTGCATACCATCGAAAAGAACAACAAAGCGCTGAAAGGCGCTCTACCCGACAATTACTTTTCGCGATTGGGATTAGATGTAACCAAACTGGCCTCTTTGCTCGACACCATTAACGATATTGACACCACCCGCGACCCGAAACAAGATGTGGTGGGCAAAGTGTAC